>JAKAFG010000229.1 GCA_021818125.1 Pseudomonadota bacterium
GGTGGACACGGACATCCCGGTGCGGCAGGTCATCGGCTACATCGTCGATACGCCGGAAGCGACAAAGACCGATGCAGGCGGTGCGGCCAGAACTGCCGCGACAACCGCGCCGCCGGACACCCTGCAGCCGGTCGCCCCTGCGGCCGCCGCAACGCCACCCGATACGGCTCCTTCGGAGAAACCTGCCTCTCCCCCGCCGCCGCACACCCCGACAGCCGCCGCTGCGGCGCTGCAACCCCCGCACGCCGGTGGTCTCCAGGCTTCTCCGTACGCCCGCGCCCTCGCCCGTGATCTGGAACTGGACTTGAGCCAGGTCAGACCCGGTCCCGGTGGAATCATTCATGCGGCCCAGGTGCTGGCCAGCGCTTTAGCGCCCGAAGATGCGGACCTGCGCCGCGGCCCGCCCTACACCATCGAGCGACCCAGCATGCTCCGCGCGGCAGTGGCCCGTAATATGTCGGCGACCCTCAACACCCCCACCTTTCTCATCAGCAGCCGCTTTGCCACGGCGCCCCTGCACGCTGCCGCCAAACAGGCGGGCCTCAGCCTGACCCTCGCCCTGACCCGCGCCTGTGCCCTGACCGTCGCCGAAGATCCCTGGTTCAACCAGGTCTGGACCCGTCAGGGATTGGCCAAGCGCAGCCGGGTGGACGTAGGTATCGCCGTGGATACCGGCGATGGGCTGATCACGCCGGTGCTGCGCGATGCGGCCGGTCGGCCGCTCAAGGAACTGGTGGAGGACTGGCGGATACTGCTCGGCAAAGTCAAAAGAGGCCGGATTTATCCGGAAGATTATCAGGGGGCCAGCTTCTATCTTTCCAATCTCGGGGTTTTCCCGGAAGTAGAGCGCTTCAATGCCATCGTGCCGGTGGGCGCCTCCGCCATACTGGCCGTGGCCGCCGCGGGCAGCGATGGGCGTGCGGACTTTACCCTGAGCTGCGATCACCGCGTGATTTTCGGCGCTGACGCGGCGCGCTTTCTGCAGCGGCTGGGCAAGCGGCTGGAGGACTTGTCCTGGTTAGCCCCTGGCGAGGGAGGCCTGTGAGCATAGCGGCAACGCGACATGTCCTCTGCCTCAACAGCGGTTCGTCCTCCATCAAGTTCGCTGTTTTTGCGCTGGGGGCTGCAGGGGAAGAGAAACTCGCGGAAGGCGCCGCCGAGCGTATTGGGCAGAGCGTCGGGCGTTTATGGCTGCGACGGGGAGAAGAGCAGGCCATTGACCGGCAGTTGGCCCTGCCGCAGCAGCAGGAGGCGTTAAAGGCCGTATTTGCGGCACTGGCGGAGGTACAATGCGCGACGCCGGACGGCGTCGGCCACCGCATTGTCTCCGGAGGACCGCATCATCAGGCGCATTGCCTGGTGGATACCCAGGTGCTCAGCGATCTGCGCACCTCCCTGCGTTTTGCCCCTTTACATCTCCCCGCAGAAATCGCCGCCATAGAGGCCGTACAAGCGGTGTGGCCCCATATTCCGCAGGTCGCCTGCTTCGATACGGCCTTTCACCAAAGCATCCCGGAAATGGCCAGCCGCCTGCCTCTGCCGCGTAATCTCTGGCAGGAAGGTGTCCGTAAATACGGCTTTCATGGCCTCTCTTACGAGTACATCGTCGGTCGGCTCCCCAATCATGCCACCGGCAAGACCATCATCGCCCACCTCGGTAATGGCGCGAGCATGGCGGCAGTGCATAACGGGCAGTGCCGCGATACCACGATGGGCCTCACCCCCACCGGCGGCTTGGTGATGGGCACGCGCAGCGGCGATCTCGACCCCGGCGTCCTGCTCTATCTCATGGAAGAAAAGGGCTACAATGCCGGGCAACTGGAGCGGCTCCTCAACCATTTATCCGGCTTACTGGGCATTTCTGCCAGTAGCGGCGACATGCAGACCCTGCTGAAGCTGCGCGGTGGCGATCCCCATGCGGCACAGGCCATCGACCTATTCGCTTATAGTGCGCGCAAGGCCATCGGCAGCCTGATGGCGGTGCTGGGCGGACTGGACCGCCTCGTCTTTACGGGAGGCATTGGCGAACACGCCGCCGCGATCCGCTGGGCCATTTGCCGGCCCCTGCTGGGGCTGGGGCTGGAGATAGACCCGGTCGCCAATGAAGACCCCGAACTACGCATTTCCGTGCCGCACAGCCCTGTAGAAATCCTCGTCATCCCCACCAATGAAGACCTGATGATTGCCCGGCACTGTCACCGGCTCCTACCTGGGCAGGAGCACCGTCGTTGAAATACGGTAAAACCCATCACCGTGCGCGGCAGCCCGCGCACCCGGTACACCCCGACCACGCCAGCATGACCCAGATTCTCGACGAAAGCCCCATGCTGCCGATTCATTATCGCATCTGGGCGTTATCCACCGGCGGCACCTTGCTCAGCGGCGTCTCGATGTTTCTGCTGGGTGTCACGCTGCCCCTGGTGATACCCATTTTTGCCCTGCCCGCCACCAGCGTCGGCCTTGCCGCCGCCATGCTCATGGGCGGCACCGTCATTGGCGCGCTGGTCGGCGGGCATCTGGCCGATCACTTCGGGCGCAAACCCGTCATGGTCATGGACATGATCCTGCTCATGATCGCCGCCCTGCTGGCCGCGCTCGCGCCCAATGCTGCGGTGCTCATCGGTGCCGAATTACTGGTCGGAGTAGGTATTGGCATGGATTTTCCGGTAGGTAGCAGTTATCTGGCGGAATTCATGCCCCAGAGGCGGCGCGGACGCATGATGGCGGCCGCCATCGCCGTGCAATCCATCGGCATGCTGGCAGGTGCCGGTTTTGCGCTGGTCCTTTTGCAAAGCGCCCATCCCGGAGACAACACCTGGCGCTGGTTGCTGGCCGCGGAAGCACTGCTGGTGCTCCCCTACCTGCTCGGCCGCCTCACCCTGCCGGAGAGCGTGCGCTGGTGCATGGGGCGTGGTCACAATACCGAAGCCGTCCGCATTCTCGAACGCATTGCGCCTCAACAAACAGAGGTGCTCGCCGCCATGGCCCGGCATCTGGGCCAAAAAATCCATCATGTGGCCAAGATCCGACCAGGTCGACACATGGGTATAGGGACCCTGTTTTCTCCGGAATATCGACGCCGCACCATTCTGGTGACCCTGCCCTGGTTTTTTATGGACGTAGCCACCTACGGCGTCGGCCTGTTCACCACCATCCTGCTCGGCACCATGCGCAATGGCGGGAACGTCGGTATCATCGGTGTGGTCGGCAGGGACCTTGCCAATGCCCTGGACAGCGGCAAGGTGGATATCTTCCTCCTCCTCGGTTCCGTGCTCTCCCTCTGGGCGGTACCCTGGCTGGGCCGGATTCATATGCAGATGATCGGTTTTGGGGGCATGGCGCTCGGCATGGGATTGCTCTATTTTGCGACCGGCATGGCCGGAGGGGCCGCTGCCCATCTGCAGCTCATTCTGATCGGTTTCATGGTGTTCAATCTGTTCATGACCGCCGGCCCCAACGCCACGACCTTCATCTTGCCAGCAGAAATGTACCCCACCCAGGTCCGCGCCTTCAGCGCCGGGT
>JAKAFG010000230.1 GCA_021818125.1 Pseudomonadota bacterium
GTCCGACAGCCGCCAACCGTCTGGCCGATCTGGAGCTCTTCAAAAGCTATCTCGGCATGTTGGACCGCCTGATCGCGCAAGTGCCGCGTGCGCTGCGGCCCATGCTGGAAAATATCGACCAGCTCTTCGGCTATTTGACACTGGGCGGCTTGCGCCGCTGGGCACTCTGGGGTGCACACGCCCATCGTACGGACTTTGCGGCGCAGATTGCCTACTTTTCCCTGAAAAGTCCCGAAGCCCTGGCGATGCTCCAGCAGGAGCGCAAAGGCACGCTTTTTGTCGATATCCAGCGTCGCCTGCGTATGTATTTAAGGGCACTATGGGGACGGGATTTCTTCCTGCGCCCCACCAGCGGTGACTTTGAAGACCGCGAAGGTTACCGGCCTTATATCGAAGGGATTTTCATCCATCTTCCCGATGCCTACGACGATTGGGAAGGTATCGATGGAATGACCCGCTATCGCGCCGTGGCGGCTCACGCCGCCGCGCATGTGGCTTACATGCAGAAGGCGATCTCGGCTGAGGCGCTTAACCCTGAGCAGATGGCCGTAATCGGTTTGCTGGAGGATGCCCGAGTGGAGGCACTGGCCATGCGCGCTTTTCCCGGACTGCGCGCAATCTGGACGCCTTTTCACACCGCAGTAGCCGGACCGGTCGCCACCATGGGGGAACTGTTTTCCCGACTGGCGCGGGCGATCATTGATCCTGCCTATGAGGACGACAATGTCTGGGTGCAGGAGGGCCGACAGGCCTTTCGGGAGGCGGAGGCCCGCTGGGACGATCCACAACTTTCCTGGGATTTGGGTGTGCGACTGGCCGACACTCTACGTAAGGAAAAACTGACTTACCATGCCCGCACCGATTTTCCCGACATCCTCTATCGGGATGACAACCGCACTATCTGGGAGTTTGAGGAAATCGACTGGGAAAATGAAGCGACCATCCTGCCCGGCACCCAGGTGCGAAAATATGTCAATGTCATGGAAATGGTCAACGAGATTGATACCGAACTGGCCGGCGACGACGCCCAGGAAGTCTGGGTGCTGCAATCCGAGCTTTTTCCCTACGAAGATATGGGGCTGAGTTATAACCAAATGGAAGGCAAGGAGCCAGTTTCTGATCCCTACCATTATCCGGAGTGGGATTATCAGATCCAGACCAATCGTCCGCACTGGGTGACGGTGCTGGAACGTCGGCCCAGGATTGGCGATGTGCACGTTGTGCGTGAGGTACTGGGCAAGTACAAGCCGGTTTCCAGCCGGCTCAGATACCTCATTGAGGCCTTGCAGCCCCAGGGTGTGCAGCGCCTGCGCAAACAGGAGGATGGCGACGAGATCGATATGGAAGCGGCGGTGCGCGCACTGGTGGATATCCGCATGGGTCTGGCGCCGGATACCCGCATTCACATGCGTAACTTGCGCAAGGTGCGCGATCTGAGCGTGCTGGTATTGATGGATCTGTCCGAGTCGACCAACGACAAGGTCCGTGGTTCGGAAGACACTATCCTCCAGCTCACTCGGGACGCGACGGCACTGCTCGCCGACGCCATGAACCGTATTGGTGACCCCTTTGCCATTCACGGATTTCATTCCGACGGGCGGCATGATGTGGCATATTACCGCTTTAAGGACTTTGACGAAGCGTATAGCGATGAGGCCATGGGGCGTATTGCGGGTATGACCGGCAAGCTTTCCACGCGCATGGGGGCGGCCTTACGCCATGCCGGGCACTACCTGCGTCATCAGCGGCAATCGAAAAAACTGTTGCTGGTTATCACCGATGGCGAGCCGGCGGATATTGATGTGCGCGACCCGCAGTATCTGCGCTATGATGCCAGGCGAGCCGTGGAAGAACTGGGGCGGGACGGGGTGATTACCTATTGTCTGAGCCTTGATCCCCACGCCGATGAGTATGTGTCGCGAATTTTCGGGGCGCGTAATTATCAGGTGATCGACCATGTGGAACGCCTGCCGGAGCGTCTGCCCATGCTCTACGCCGGCCTGACCCGGTAACGTAGCTAACGCCCACTTCTCTGCTGGTGAACGGGCAAGGACGCATCGTTGGTCGCTACGTCGGTGCGATTTCCTTACCCGTTATCCTCTGGCATTTGCTCTGGATGCGTTTGTAGATTTCAGGGCCTGCTCTCTTCCTGCTTCCGGGGGTGAACCAGCAGTGGGGCGGCGGTTCGCACCATGGCCTTATTACTGCGATGTTGGCTCGCCTCCACCGGGCAGGCAGGCCTGCGATGATGGTGCGCATATAACCGTTCCCAATCACGGCGAGCTTCAGCGGGTTTAGCACGTGCCAGGGCCAGCATCCCAAAACCATCGTCATCCCAGCCGCAGTCGCCGAGCACGGCTTCGGGCCAGCGCTGCATATAGGCATCGCGCATGATCTTTTTGCCCAGTTCGGCCAGATCCTCCGCGACCCCCAGCGCCACTGCCCGCGTTTTCCACTCATCCCATTCAAACAGCATTTCTTTTGAACCTATCATGTGACACTCTCCCGCACTTATCGTGATGATCGGGTTCGCCAACTTGATGTGTTGACGTTGGAAGTTGACGCTAGAACCGGCAGCCCAATTTTTTAGATTCAGTTCTTTAGGTTTAGTTCTGGATTCCGACAGCGTCAAGGCCGCTTAATCGGTATTTTGCACTCGGCAAGCGCATGCAGAGGTCGCCGGACTGGCGGCCGTATGCTAGTTTATGCAGAGGATGCCTGCTTTTCCGCAGGCAGGATTGTGCTGGGGAGCCAACAACATGATATGCAGTATGACCGGGTTCGCCCGCTGTGAAAGTCACGGGGCTTGGGGCACGCTGGCCTGGGAGCTGCGCACCGTAAATCACCGTTTTCTTGATGTCGGTCTGCGCCTGCCCGAGGGCTTGGGCGCGCTCGAAACAGCGGTACGGGCACGCTTGCAAAAAACGTTGGTGCGCGGCCGGGTGGATGCCTGGCTGCGTTTTCAGCCTGCGGCAGGCGGATCGTTGCGCCTTAATACGGCACTGGCGACGGAACTGCATGGACTCCATGCGGAACTGAATGATATCTGGGAGCTGGGTGAGACCGCGTTTAATCCGTGGGATGCGCTGCGCTGGCCGGGTTTGGTGCAGGCGTCTGGCACGGATACGGATGCGGAGGCGCTGGAGGCAGAAGTGCTGGCGCTGCTGGACCGGGCGTTGACCGAGTTGCAGGAGGCGCGGGAGCGGGAGGGCGCTGCTTTAGCACAGTTGTTGCTGAGCCGTGTGGATGCGATTGCCGGGCAGACTGCAGCGTTGCGCAACCATTTGCCTGAGCTGGAAAAGGCGCTGCGCGAACGTTTGCAGGCGCGCTTGCAGGAACTGGCGCAGCAGGTGGACGCGGGGCGTTGGGAGCAGGAGCTGCTCTTTTATCTGCAACGTCAGGACGTAGCGGAAGAGCTGGACCGTCTGGACACCCATCTGACCGAATTGCGGCGCATCTTGCAGCGGCGTGAGGCAGTGGGCAGGCGTC
>JAKAFG010000231.1 GCA_021818125.1 Pseudomonadota bacterium
ATCAGCCGGGTGAACGATGGCGTGCATCAACAGGCCTGTCGTATCAACGAGGATATGCCGCTTTTTGCCTTTGATCTTCTTGCCCGCATCATAGCCATGCGGATCGATGCAGGCCCCCCTTTTTCAGCGCTCTTCACGCTCTGGCTGTCAATCACGGCGGCCGTGGGACTGGCCTGACGCCCGGCCCGCTCGCGGCATTTCATGTAGAGCACGTGATGGATGTTATCCAACGTACCGTCATAGCTCCATCGATCCAGGTAATCATGGATGGTGCTTCTGGGTGGAAGATCCTTCGGGATATCACGCCATTGGCAACCTGAGCCGAGAATATACATAAGCCCGTTCACGATCTCCCGGATGTCGACCGTGCGTTTGTTGCCGCCCGGCTTGGCGGGCGGGATCAACGGCTCGACTTCCGCCCATTCTTCATCCGTCAGGTCGTGCGTGTAGCGCAGGCCGCTACGGTCATGTCGGATACGGGTCTCGTCTGTCCACATTGGGCACCTCGCGAATCGGTGCCGTGCATCGAGTCACAGACGATTCGAGCCAGTCAACCCCCCGCGGCCAAGCGATTCTAAGGACTCAATTTGTTCCCGGACGGACACTTAGGTCCGAGATCAGGCTTTCCGGTTCGATCGGCGCCCCGGCTTTCCTGTCCCGACCTGGAGCACGCGCCGCCACGGCGCGCAACGCAGGGGATAGAGATGAGAGGAGCCACCCGCAGCTATCCGCAGCGTGGCGAAGATGGCGAGCACCGCGCCTTCCCCGAAGCGAGCATCGTGGCAGGCTGAATTCAGGTCCGAGACGCAGCGGAGCCCGCCACTGCTCGATCGCCACCACCGCCTGCATCACCGACCAGTCGTTACGTACGAGGATCTAGAACTACATTGGCACCTAATCACCTGGGTGCCGGGAAAAAAAGATTTCTATACCGATCGTAGATTCGCTTGCTAACCTCCGGTGAGTGCTTCATGAGGTCACGATAGTAAGCGTGCAAGATAGCTTCTCGATACCGCGCAGCTGCTATAACATCCTTAGCTCGCATATCCGCATCCGAGTCAGAGAATTTCTGGGCGCCTAACTTCTCGACTATAGATCGTAATGTTGGTATATCATCGACTTCACCGTGACGAATCGACCACATTAGCAGATTTAGATTTGATTTTAAGAGTCGCTCCTTAAGTATGGTCTGCTGTTCGTTATGTGAAGACATATGAAATTCAGCAAAACGTAGCAACTTCTTCGGGGCCTCCTCCAGTACCTGCGGCCAGACCAAATCCAATGTTTTGAGGGCCTGAGTAACACTCGGTCCAAAGTTCGGGGTTCCCGGGACGAATTCCCTCTCTGGTATCTCCGCAATGACAATCAACAGAGCGGGGTCTGTCAAAACAACTCGCGCCAAACCAGCTTGGGTGTAGGCTCTGGGATGGCTCTGGAAAGCCGCGCGCCTCAATTGTGGCTCGGTAATTGGCAGATTCTGATCCTTGAATCTCTCCACGATATAGTCACGCATAGCCTCTTGAAGAAGTATGGTCGTTTTCCACACCCAATCTCTAGTTGCACGGTGCGCATTCAATTTCTTATTCGTGGTGAAAGCGATATTATAAAATTTACCGTAGGCAAGGGGATAACCAGTCTGACCCCAAGGGCCGAGCCACTGGTCGACTTTTTCGTAAAAGGTATACGGGTGGATGGCCTGCGGATGGCCTGCAATAAAGGACGTTAGACCATCGTAAACTAGCTTCGTCGTGGCATCGCCATACCTGACTGGGTGAATTGGAGGTAAGAAAACTGGCATCCTGGGCTCCTTGTTTTAAGGCACAAAGCTTTGGTTCCAAGCCTTCACCACCTCGAGACACCCTCGCAGTATAAGACCACGTAATGCGGATGGCAACAATAAGCCGCCTCCTGTTAGCGCAACGCGAGAATGTCCCCTCCGAGCAAAGTTAGAATGTCCCCTTTCGTCTGGCGGCAGGGGGGGCGCATGTGCGGCGGGGTGCTTGGGATGAGTGTGGCGGAGCGGGAGCGTTCCCATCTGGTGCGCCAGGTGGTGGCGCATCTTCTGGGCCAGCGCGAGGCGGCGGAGCGGCTTGGGATCGGGGTGCGCCAGTTCAAACGACTGGTCCATGCGTGGCGGAGGGAAGGTGATGCGGGTCTGGTCTCGCGTCAGCGCGGCCGGCCGGCGCATAACCGTCTGACGGCGGAGCGCCGCTCGCGGATCGCGACGCTGCTGCGGGAGCGCTATGCCGATTTCGGCCCCACCTTGGCGGCGGAGAAGCTGTTGGCGCGGGAGGGGATCCGGGTCTCGCGGGAGACCATCCGGCAGATGCAGGTGGGCCTGGGGTTATGGAAGCCGAAGGCCCGCCATGCGCGGCGGGTGTTTCAGTTGCGCGACCGGCGCCCCCGGTTCGGCGAGCTGATCCAGATCGATGGCAGTCCGCATGACTGGTTCGAGGGTCGG
This sequence comes from Pseudomonadota bacterium, assembly GCA_021818125.1. Classification (GTDB taxonomy): domain Bacteria; phylum Pseudomonadota; class Gammaproteobacteria; order Acidithiobacillales; family Acidithiobacillaceae; genus Acidithiobacillus. The sequence continues at coordinate 2,462 of JAKAFG010000231.1, forward strand.
GCCCCGCGCTGCACCCTGATCGTGTTCATCGACGACGCGACCGGCCGGCTGACGGCGCTGCGCTTTGTGCCGGTGGAGTCGACCCGGGCCTATCTGGAGACGCTGCGGGAGCAGGTTCTGGAGCATGGCCGCCCGCTGGCGTTCTACTCGGACCGGCATGGCATTTTCCGGGTCAATGCCAAGGACGCGCAAGGCGGGGACGGCAAGACGGAGTTCGGCCGGGTGGCGGAACGGCTGGGGATCACGCCGATCCATGCGCTGACGCCGCAGGCGAAGGGGCGGGTGGAGCGGGCGAACCAGACGTTGCAGGATCGTCTGGTGAAGGAGCTGCGGCTGGAGGGCATCTCCTCGATGGCGGCCGCGAACCGGTTTCTGCCGTCCTTCATGGCCTGGTGGAACGAGCGGTTTGCGGTGGCGGCGCGCGATGCGGCCTCGGCGCATCGACCCTGGACCGGCACGCCGGCGGCGCTGGACGATGCCCTGGCCCGGCGCGAGGAGCGGGTGTTGTCGAAAGCTCTGACGTTCAGCGCCGCGGGCGTGAAGTATTGCGTCCGGACCAGCGGCCCCGGCACGGCGCTGCGCGGGGCGAAGGTGACGCTGTATCACTTCGTCGGCGGCGGGATGGCGGTGCATTACAAGGACCGGGTGCTGGCCGTCACCGCCTACGGAAGCTACGCGGTTCCCGAGCCGGCTGAGGACGAGAAGACGATCGACGCCCGGGTTGAGGCGATCGTCGCAGCGCAGCGCAGTGGCCCCGACCTGCCCGAGCCTGGCGCCGTGCTCGCCGCCGTCAAGGACGCTGCGCGCCGCTGCGCGGTGGCCCGCCAAGCGGCGGGCCATCCTTGACCGCGGCTCCGCGCGCCGCCTGGTGACGCGTAGGCCGGGGCAGAGAAACGGCCCCCAACCGAACCGAGAAACCGCCCAAAGCCACGCGGATGGACCCCGAGCGGAGACCAAAAGGGGACATTCTAACTTTGCCAGGACAGGGGACATTCTAACTTTGCGTTGACATTGTTGATTCCGGG
>JAKAFG010000232.1 GCA_021818125.1 Pseudomonadota bacterium
CCTGCAAGCCACCGGTGCCGATGCCCGGCGCTGGAATGCCTTCCTCAATGAGTTGCAGATGCTCCTCGCCGCGCATCCCGTCAATCAGGATGTCGATGCCAGCGGTCAGGAACCCTGGTGTCTGTTCTGGGCCTGGGGGGAGGGGCGATTACCTTCTGTGCGGCCCATTCCGAAGTGGCAGACCCTGGCGGCGGAGGCTGACTACCTGCAGGCCGCGGCCCGCTGGCTCGGCCTGCCTCTGTCCTATCCCAAAGCGCTGCAGGCCGCGACGAAACTGCCCGATAACCTGCTCTGGGTCTGGTCCGGGGCCTGGCTTTATCCGGATACGGCAAAATCTTTTGCGGCGCTGGTCCCGGCCCTGCAATCCTTGTGGCGGAGCGGCGGGCGCCTGGAGTGTTTGACGGGTGTGCTTGCCAGCGGTGGTATAGAGCGCCTAACGCTTCGCCGTGCGGATCGCTGGCGCTTCTGGCGCAGACCGGCCCGGCCGGGCCATGCGCTGCCGGGGGGCTGGTAGGTGTCTGAAGCCGTTCGTATTGTCGACCGTCCTGTGGCAGCGGCGATATTGCGCGCGGCTTTGCGCCTCGGATACACCCCGCTCCAGGCCCGGATCATTGCCGGGCGACTGAGTGATGCGGAGGTGGCGAAGCTGCCGGCATTGTTGAGTCTTCGGTTGAGTGGCCTCACCCCGCCCGACTTGCTCCCCGATATCGACATCGCTTCTGAATGCGTTGTCTCCGCCATAAAGCAAGGGCTGCCCATCCTCCTGATTTCCGACTTCGATGCCGATGGCGCCTCGGCCCATGCGGTGCTGAAGTTTGCATTCCGGGATTATTTCGGCGTCCCGGAAGCGCGGATTCACAGCTATATCGGCCACCGTCTGCGGGACGGCTACGGCGTCACCGAAACGCTGACGGACCGCATTATCGCCGAGGCGCCGCGTCCCGCCTTGATCATTACGGCGGATCAGGGGAGCACCGATCATGCGCGGATCGCCCGGCTGCGGGATCACGGTTTTATCGTCGTCATCACGGATCATCACGGCGTGCCCGCATCCGGGCCGCCCCCTGCGGCCATGGCTTGTGTAAACCCGGTGCGCGAGGATTCAACGTTTCCCGATCCTTACATCGCTGGCGTGCATGTGGCGTGGTTGCTGTGCTGTGCGGTTCGCCAGCGACTGATTCAGGACGGCGATCTTCCCGCCAGTGCGCCAAAACTCGGCGGTCTTTTGGACCTGGTTGCCCTGGGCACCATGGCCGATTGCGTCAATCTGGCGCGGTCCACCAATAACAAGGCGATAATCGCCCGCGGCCTGGCGATCATGAACTCGCTGGTGCGACGGCCCGCTTGGCAGGCATTGTACGTAGCCACCCATTGCAAAGGGTCCATTACCGCGGCCACCCTGGCCTTTCATTTCGCGCCCGTCATCAACGCCCGCGGGCGCCTGGATTCGGCCCTGGGCAGTGTTGATTTGCTTATGAGTGATAGCGTCCCGGTGGCGGAAGAACTGGCGCAGCATTTCGTGGAGCACAACACCGAACGTAAGGCGGTCCAGTCGAACATGCTGCAAAGAAGCACAAAACAGGCGGCACAGCAGGTTCGGGATGGCGCGGCGGCCATTACGATATTCGACCCGGAAGGCCACGCGGGTGTCCACGGCATTTGTGCGGCGCGACTGGCGGAGTCTTTCGGCAGGCCAGTCGCTTATTTCTCGCCAAAAAATGACGCGGAACATATCACGGCATCGCTCAGGAGCGTACACGGTTTTCATGTACGGAATGCCTTGGCGGAGATTGCCGACCGTTATCCCGATGATTTTGTCGCCTGGGGCGGCCATGCGGGCGCTGGTGGTGTGACCTTGAAGCAGGATGGTCTGCAGCGCTTTGCAGAGGCGTGGGCCTCTGTCGCGGCAAGCGCATTGCGTGACCACAGGGTCGGCCCGGAGATTGTCACCGATGGTGCGCTGGAGGTGATTCCCAGCTTCGCCGTTGTGGAAGAACTGGCTGCTTTAGAACCCTTTGGTCGTCAATGGGAGCACCCCGTTTTCAGAAGCCACGGCCGGATTGAACAGGTCCGCCCGGTAGGCGACGGCAGGCATCTGAAACTGGTCGTGAAAATGGATGCGATGGACTACGACGCCATCTGGTTCGGTGCCGTGGAAAATGGCATCTGCCCGGTGGGAGTAGGGCAGACGGTACTCATGGCTTACGAGTTGGACGTGAATATGTTCCGGGATACGACGACGCTGCAATTGCGTATTCGGCATGTTGCGTTGGTCGGCGAAGGAGCTTGATCTTCGGCGTTGCACTGCTCGTCGGTGCGGATCATCTTTAGAATCCCGCATGCTGAAACTCCGCTGGAGATCGGCGCCGAAACTGCGCATAATTACGGCCTTTGCGTGCGGGGCAACCGGGTGCGCGCGGGTATGGTCCTGGCGCAGCCTAATGGAAAAGGAAGAATCATGAGAGAAGTGAACGAGATGCGTGCGCTGCACGAAGATCTCCAGGTCCGTGTCGCGGGCCTGAGGGGGTATCTTTGACCTCGAAGAAAAGCGCGGTCGCTTAGAGGAAGTTCAACGGGAGCTGGAAGACCCGACCATCTGGAACAACGCCGAAAAGGCCCAGGAACTGGGTCGCGAACGGTCTGCTCTGGAAGCCATTATCACGCCCATGGACAAGCTCACCGCGAGCCTCGCCGATGGCGGCGAGATGCTGGAATTGGCCCTGAGCGAGCAGGACGAAGAACTCCTCGCCGCTGTCGATGCGGATCTCGACACCGCCCTGGCCATGGTCGAGAAGCTGGAATTTCAGCGCATGTTCTCCGGCGCGCAGGATGCGGCAAACTGCTTTGTGGATATTCAGGCGGGCGCGGGCGGCACCGAGGCGCAGGATTGGGCGGAAATGATTCTGCGCATGTATCTGCACTGGGCCGAGTCCCATGGCTTTGCGGCGGAACTGGTGGAGGTCTCCGAGGGCGAAGTGGCGGGCATCAAGTCGGCCAGCATCCATGTGCGCGGTGACCATGCCTTCGGCTGGCTGCGTACCGAAACCGGCGTCCATCGCCTGGTGCGCAAATCGCCTTTCGACTCCGGCAACCGCCGTCATACCAGCTTCGCCAGCGTCTTTGTTTATCCCGAGATTGACGATAGTTTCGAGGTGGATATCAATCCGGCGGACCTCAAGGTGGACACCTACCGGGCCAGCGGGGCGGGTGGCCAGCACGTCAACAAGACCGACTCGGCCATTCGTATCACCCATGTGCCCTCGGGCATTGTCGTGGCCTGCCAGACCGACCGCTCGCAGCACAAGAACCGGGCCGAGGCCATGCGCATGTTGCGCTCCAAACTCTATGAGATGGAGATGCAGAAACGTGCCGTCGAAAAGCAGGCGCTGGAAGACAGCAAAAGCGATATCGGCTGGGGTCATCAGATCCGTTCCTATGTGCTGGATCAGTCGCGGATCAAAGA
>JAKAFG010000233.1 GCA_021818125.1 Pseudomonadota bacterium
AATAGGCCAAGTGACGGGCGCGCACCGGATACCCAGCACCGACTCCACCTCATCCAGCAACTCCGTCGGATCGCGGCTTTCGCGGTCGAACTTGTTCATGAAAGTGATGATGGGGGTATCGCGCAGGCGACAAACCTCCAGCAGCTTGATGGTCTGCGCCTCAACGCCATTGCCACCGTCAATCACCATCAGCGCCGAATCCACCGCAGTCAGTACCCGGTAAGTATCTTCGGAGAAGTCCTGATGGCCCGGTGTGTCCAGCAAATTGATGACATGCTCGTCATATTCAAACTGCATCACCGAACTGGCGACGGAAATACCGCGACTCTTTTCAATGGCCATCCAGTCGCTGGTGGCGTGACGACTACTTTTGCGCGCTTTTACCGTCCCCGCCAACTGAATCGCGCCCCCGAAGAGCAGGAGCTTTTCAGTAAGCGTCGTCTTGCCGGCGTCGGGGTGGGAGATGATGGCAAAGGTACGGCGACGCTGAATTGCATCAATAAACGCGCTGACCGGGGCCTCCGCAACAGGGGATGACGACATAAACGATTAACCTTCTCTGAGTTGATTTACGGACGGCAGTAACGACAGGGACAAGACCAGCGCATCCTCCCGTCCCTCCTCATTGCAATAATAATTCAAACGCACCCCGATTTCATGGAAACCCTGGGAACGGTACAGGTCCTGCGCGCCGATGTTGGACACCCGCACTTCGAGAAAGGCCCTTTGCGCACCCAGTTGCCCGGCCCGGCAGAGGAGATGTTGCAGCATGCGCCGCCCGAAACCTCGCCGACGCAAGGCGGGTGCTACACCGAGATTAAGGATATGCGCCTCGGCCGCTCCCGTGGACAAGACCCCAAAGGCCACCAGCACACCAAAGTCATCCTCCATAACCCAGGCATCATAACCCGCTTGCATGCAGTCGCGGAAAATACCCCGCGTCCAGGGTCCCGGCGAAATGTGCGACTCCAGCGTCGCCACCGCATCCAGATCACCTACCTGCATGGGACGCAGACTCATTTTTGTTTCTCCTCCGGCAGGGAGGGACGGATATAGTGCGGCTCCAGCAGTGCCGGGATGATACCTCGATCTCCCGCCTGGTAGCGCGCCTGCGCAAGGCGTAATACGGCCTCGGCCCGCGGAAAAGTATCGCCACTCCAGCCGAGGATACTAGGACCTTGCCAGTGGGCATGATAAACCTGCCAGCCCGTACCCAGCCCCCACCACTGGCCCTCCGCTGGCCAACCCACCGCATCGGGAGCACAAACCTTCTCCGCGCCTTGCAGTTGGGGTATGCCCCGCGCATTCTGACAGAACACCCCGGCGTAGACCTCCCCTTTGCGGGCGTCCAGAGCCGCCAGCACCTGCGGCTGGGATACCGTCGCCGCCAGTGCCTGCAGGCTGGAGACCGGATAGACTGGCAGCCCGCATGCCATAGCCAGTGCCTGCGCCGTACTCACACCAATACGCACCCCGGTGAAGCCCCCCGGCCCCACCCCGCAAGCGATGGCCCCTATATCGGCGAGGGTCATGCCGGCGCGATCCAGCACCCGCTGAATCATGGGGAGCAGCAACTGGCTGTGGGCATTAGCCGCCACGACAAACTCTTCAACCACCCCAGCCGGGGTACTAACGGCCACTGAGCAGGCCTCGGTAGCCGTATCCATAGCCAGAAAGCGCGGCAGTCCCATCAAGCCTCTCTCCGCCAGAACGCATGGACCGCATCGAGGCTGGAAACATGCCGCATGGGCGGCAGACTGTCGAGGAAAATCCGTCCGTAGCCCTTGCTGCGCAGGCGCGGGTCACAGAGCATCAGCACGCCGCGATCCGTCTCCGAGCGAATCAGCCGCCCTACGCCCTGGCGCAAGGTAATCACCGCCTGCGGGATCTGTAGCTCGCGGAAAGGTTCACCGCCCGCTGCCTGACACTGCTCCGTGCGGGCCCGCAGAATCGGGTCCGAGGGATTGGCAAAGGGCAGCTTGTCGATAATGACACAGGAGAGGGCCTCACCCTGCACGTCTACCCCCTCCCAGAAACTCGCCGCCCCCAGCAGCACTGCGTTACCCAGGCTGCGAAAACGGTCCAGAAGACGGGGTCGCGGCATGTTCCCCTGCACCAGAATAGGGAAGGACAGCCGCTGCGGCAGGGATGCCGCCGCCTCCTGCAAGGCCCGGTGACTGGTGAAGAGGAAAAAAGTCCGTCCGCCACTGGCCTCGATGACCGGTGCAGCGGCTTCCAGACAGGCCTGGGTGTACGTGGGATGATTGGGCTCCGGCATCGCTGGCGGCAGGTAAAGCAGGGATTGCCGCGCATAATCAAAAGGTGATGCGGCTGTAAAAGTGCTCGCTGCCGTCAAACCCAGAGCACGCTCGGTGCTGGCGAAACTATCGCCTACCCGCAAGGTCGCACTGGTGAGAACCACGCTTTCCACCGGCTCCAGCAGATGCCGCTGCAACGGCGCTGCCACATCCAGCGGGGTGGCGTGGAGCTGCACCGTACGTGCTTTCTTTTCTTGCCAGAACACCATGTTCGGGGTGTTTTGCGCGGTAAAAAAATCCACCGTCGCCAGCAGCGCTACCCCCCGCGCCGCACATTGCTCCAAGCCCTTGCCACGTGCTGCAGCCGCATTCAGGGCCTGGGTCAGCTCCGCCACGGCCTGACGCAAACGGGCAAAGGCAGAGCTTTGCGCGCTATCCGGGTTCAAGGTCCAGGACCCGCGCTCCTCACCCGGACCCAAAGCCGTCCGCCACGCCGTCGTCTGCGTTTCCACCTGTGCCGCCGCTGCCAGCAGCCGCTCATCGTCCCCTGCTTCAGTCAGGGTTTCGGCCCGGCTGTCCCGTCCCCAGTCCCAGAGCTGATGGCTGCTCAGGTGCTGGCCGAAGTAGCGCCCGGCCAAATCCAGCACCTGATGGGCCTCATCCAGCACCATGGCCTCGACCCGCGGCAACAAGTCCCCCATGCCATTGGCCTTCAGCGCCAAATCAGAAAAAAGCAGATGGTGATTCACCACCAGAATCTCCGCTTCCTGCGCCTGGCGGCGCGCCTCAATAACGTGACAGCGCCCGTACTCCGGACAATCACTACCCAAACAGTTGTCCCGAGTCGAGGTGACCAGAGGCCAGACCGGCGAATCCTCGGGCACCGAAGTCAGCTCGCCAACATCCCCCTCCCGGGTCTGTCCGGCCCAGTCCGCCACCCGCGCCAAAGGTGCAGCAAGAGCGGGTGCTACGCCCTCGGCACTGAAGCGTTGCAAACGATGTCGGCAAAGATAATTGGCCCTCCCTTTGAGGCGGCTGACCCGCAGCGGCTTTCCGATAGCCCGCAACAACAGCGGGATATCTTTTTCCAGAATCTGGTCCTGCAGGGCCTTGCTGCCGGTAGAAACCAGTACTTTGCGCCCGGAAAGCATGGCCGGCAGGAGATAAGCGAAAGTTTTGCCGGTACCTGTCCCCGCTTCA
>JAKAFG010000020.1 GCA_021818125.1 Pseudomonadota bacterium
GCCGAACATCAGGCCTTGGTCACCAGCGCCCTGATCGAGGTCAAGGCCGGCACCTTCGTCCACGCCTTGAGCGATATCAGGGGATTGCTTGTCCAAGGTCTGCACCACCGCGCAGGAGGCCCAGTCGAAACCCATATCCGAGGAGTTATAACCGATCCGGCGCACGGTCTGGCGCGCCACATCCGCATAATCCACCACCGCTGTGGTGGTAATTTCACCCGCGAGCACGATCAGACCGGTAGTAATCAGCGTCTCAGCCGCCACGCGGCCGCGGGGGTCCTGAGCCAGAATCGCGTCAAGAATGGCATCGGAAATCTGATCCGCGACTTTATCGGGGTGACCTTCGGAAACAGATTCAGAGGTGAAAAGATGACTTTTGGACATGCGCTAGGCTCCTCGCTGGCTAGGCCGACTGTCACAGTCGACAGGGACAGCGCGCACTATATCAAAGGAAAGCAGCACAAGCGAAGTGAAACGCGCTCACCGCAAAGGCAAAAATTGCTCAAGCAGGGCGGGTATACGGCTTAAGGATGCGCCGGACCGACCACCGGGAAAGAGGATTTTTTGCTACCGCCCCAAAAATAGGAAATGCCACCTGTCACCTGTACATCGTTGAGGTTAGCGCTGCTGGGCGTAGGGGCACTAAAGAGCAACTGGTCCTGCACACCCAGGCGCAAACCAATCTGATCATTCAATAGGTACTGATATCCCACCCCGAAGACGCCCATCAACGAGGTGCCCCGCCCGAGCTGGTTATTAAACAGGTTGCTGGATGCCCCCAAACCCAGAGAGAGATAAGGAGTATCAGGGCTATCAAAAGCGTAAAGATTACCGAGGACCGCGCCACTGTATTGATTGGCGGCGTTAGCATGCGCGGGGCTCTGTAACTGAGCAAAGGCTGCCGCCACTTGCGCTTCGACCCCCACATGGGCATCCACACGATGCCCTAGACGCAAGCCAACCACACCAGCATTACCTCCGCCACCCAGTCCGCTGGATGCATCAAAAAAGGTGCTCCCGCCAAAGAGATTGATGTAGGTCTCATCATGCGCGGACTGGCCCGCCGCCCAAGCCGGAATGGCGAGGACAAGCCCGGAGAACACCAGTAAAGCGCGCAACCCCCACTTCATGACCTAATGCACCTCGTATATAGCAGCACTATGAACTGAAACCTGTTACAATCATAGCCTGATTTAGATAAATATACCACACCCTTTAGCCCACTTTGACAAAAAACCAACAAGGAGTATTCATGTCCACTCTCGTCTGCGGTTCTCTGGCCTTTGATACCATCATGGTTTTTCAGGACCGCTTCAAGGCGCACATTCTGCCCGATCAGGTACACATGCTGAACGTGTCCTTCACCGTCCCGGAAATGCGGCGCGACTTTGGCGGCTGTGCCGGCAACATCGCGTACAACCTAAAATTGTTAGGTGGCAACCCGCTGATTGTCGGCACCGCTGGCCAGGACTTCACACCCTACCTCGATCACCTGGAGGCACAAGAGTTAGACACCAGGCTACTGCGGATTCTCCCGGACCATTACACCGCACAGGCCTTCATTACCACTGATCTGGACGACAATCAGATCACCGCCTTTCACCCCGGCGCCATGTTTCAGGCCCAGGAAAATCATCTGGCCGGCCGCATTCCCGAGGGTGTGCATTGGGCCATTGTTTCACCCGATGGCCTCGGCGCCATGGTGCAGCATTTGGAAGACCTTACGAATGCTGGCATCCCCACACTGTTTGATCCCGGTCAGGGCTTGCCCCTCTTTGATGCGGAAACCCTGACGCATCTGATTGATCGCGCCGACTACCTCACCGTCAATGATTATGAGTGCCAGATGGTACAGGCACGCACAGGTCTCCGTGTCGACGAGCTCTGCCAGCGTCTGAAAGCCCTGATTGTCACCCGCGGCGAGCATGGCTCGGTGATTTATCATGATGGCGAGGAGACGATCATTCCGGCCGCCAAGCCCAAAGCCGTTTTGGACCCTACCGGATGCGGTGATGCCTATCGCGCAGGGCTGCTCTATGGACTGGAACGCGACCTCGGCTGGGAAACGATCGGTAAGATCGCCTCGTTGATGGGCGCCTATAAGATTGAAAGTGCAGGCACCCAGAACCACCGTTTTACCTGGCCGGAATTTCAGGCGCGCTATCATGAAAACTTTGGCGAGAATATCGGCTAGATTTCGAGCCACTTAGGAAACGATGGGCTTATCCTCGGCATCCCAGACATTGATGCCGCCGCCGAGGTTATAAACTTCGGTAAAGCCCATCTCCTGCAAAGTCACCGCCGCCAGTGCGGAGCGCGTTCCGCTGTCACAGTAAAGGACAACGACCCGATCACGCGCCAAGGCCAACTCCGGATGACAATGGCCATACTCCGGATCGGCCAAAGCCTCCAGATAGCCGCGGGGCACATGGATAGCATCGGGCAAATGCCCCTCCACGAAGGCGCAGGACTCCCGGACATCCACCACCAGCACATCATCGCGGCTGTGCAGCCAGTCCTCCAGCGTGTCGCAGTCTATTTCGCGAATTTGACTGCGCGCATTCCGTATAAAATCTGCCAGTGATTTGGCCACTACTCCTCCCTCCTGCAACAAAACCTGCAAGCCCTCATGGACACATGACCTGGGCGAGATGCTTACTGAGCTCCTCAACACCGACATAGGTATAATCCTTGTTCAAAGTGCCTGAAACCATTGCGCTGGTAGGTGCGTCCAGTTTTTCGCGCAGCAAACCCAGAATATGCGGAGAAGCGACAAGCACCAGGTGTTGGAAAGCATTCTGCTTTCGCGCCTCACCTAAATAGGTCGCCAATTCACTGGCGAAGAGCAACATTTCCGTCTCTTTAGGACTGGTTTGCCACTCGATGCCAGGTCGCGCCCCGGCGGCGAAGCTCTGCTGAACGCGCCCTCCCGCATCCGTCACCAGATCGTCCTGATGTTTGCGGCTGTCGGGGTGGGTCCAATCCTGCAAGAGATGCAGCCCTGTATCGCAACCTTCATTTTTAAAGAGGCGCGCTTCTGCGGCATTGCTCACCAACACCCAAGTTACGGTAGCCATCATGTATTCTCCTTTATCGATTGGTCCCTTATATAGATGGATGCGGCAATGACAAAAAACAAGCAAGAAACTCTCCTTTCCCTGGGCCATAACATCATTCTATGATGAGATTGTCTGTCACCCGCCTTTTGAGGAGTCTCACCATGCCTGCCCCACGCCTCAGCAAAACCGCGTGTTCCCTACCCCCTTTGGGCATGGATGCTTCCAGTCTGTGCATAGACACTCGTCATTATCTGCTGCGCACTCTGGGTACCGAAGAAACGGCAAACTCGGGGAGCAGCGTTTATACGGCTCTGGCCATGAGTCTGCGTGACCGCTTGGTCGAACGCTGGAAAAATACCCAGAAAAAGGTGGCCGCCGAGAATGACAAGCGCACCTTTTATCTATCCCTGGAGTTCCTGCTCGGGCGGACTATGGGCAATGCCCTGCTGAATCTGGGTTTGGAAGACGCTGCACGCGATGTACTGACCCAGGAGCATCGTGAGCTGATGGACATCATCGAAGTGGAGCCTGACGCCGGCCTGGGTAACGGTGGCCTGGGCCGTCTTGCGGCATGCTTTCTGGATAGCTGCGCCTCTCTGGGTTTGCCGGTCACGGGTTATGGTATCCGCTACGATTACGGCATGTTCCGTCAGGAAATTCGTGGTGGCGAGCAGGTGGAGGAACCTGATCACTGGTTGAAGAACGGCTACCCCTGGGAACTGAAACGGCCAGCGCGCGTGCGCCGGGTCCATTTTTTTGGGCGTAGCGACACCTATTATGATGCTCAAGGAAAAATGCATTGGCGTTGGGTCGACACCCACGATGTGCTTGCCGTACCTTACGATGTCCCCATTCCCGGCTATCGCAATGAAGTGGTCAATACCCTGCGCCTCTGGCGTGCGGCGTCCACCGACATTTTTGATCTCGGTGAATTCAATGCGGGCGCTTATCCGGAGGCGGTCGCGGCAAAAAATAATGCAGAGCATATCAGCATGGTGCTCTATCCCAACGATAGCAGCGAAAATGGCAAAGAGTTGCGCTTGCGCCAACAGTACTTTCTGGCCTCCGCCAGTCTTCAGGATGTGGTCGCGGACTGGGTCTCCGTGCATGGCGAAAATTTCCGCGATTTTGCCAAACATCACTGCTTCCAGCTCAATGACACCCATCCCAGTTGCGCCGTGCCGGAACTGATGCGCCTGCTGATGGATGAGCATGGCCTGAACTGGCAAGACGCATGGGACATCACCAGCCACACCATGGCCTATACCAACCACACGTTATTGCCAGAAGCACTAGAGCGGTGGTCGGTGCGTTTATTCCGACAGCTCCTGCCACGCCTGCTGGAAATCATCCTGGAAATCAATGGACGTTTCCTGCAAGAGGTGGCACGGCGCGCACCGGGTGACACCAGCTTGCTGCGGCGATTGTCCATTATCGAAGAAGGCGGCGAGCAGATGGTGCGGATGGCGCACCTCGCCGTGGTGGGCAGCTTTTCGGTCAATGGGGTCGCGGCACTGCACACCCAACTCCTCTGCGATGAGCTTTTCGCCGATTTTCACCGTCTCTGGCCGAAGAAGTTTAACAACAAAACCAACGGGGTGACACCGCGGCGCTGGCTGCAATGGGCCAACCCAGGGCTACGTGACCTCCTCACCGAGTGCATCGGCCCCGACTGGAAGTACGACCTGGAACGCTTACGGGACCTGGCACCGGCAGCGGATGATGCAGCGTTCCGCAAGCGCTGGGCAGAGGTACGTCGTGTTAACAAGGAACGGTTGGCGGCACTCGTACATCAGCATACCGGCGTCACCTTCATCTCCGATGCCTTGGTGGACGTGCAGGTGAAGCGCATCCACGAATACAAGCGGCAACTGCTCAACGCCCTGCATGTCGTTCACCTCTACGACCGTATCAAGCGCGGCGAAGCTGCCGAGGTGACTCCCCGCAATGTCCTGTTCGCCGGCAAGGCGGCGCCTGGCTACTTTATGGCCAAGCGTACCATCAAGTTCATCAACAACATTGCCAATGTCATCAATCACGACCCGGATACGGAAGGCTTGCTGCGCGTGAGTTTCCTACCGGACTACAGGGTCTCCCTCATGGAGCATATCTGCGCGGCGACTGACCTCTCCGAGCAGATATCCACCGCGGGTAAGGAGGCCTCCGGTACCGGCAACATGAAGTTCATGATGAATGGCGCCCTGACCATCGGCACTCTGGATGGTGCCAATATCGAAATTCGCGAAGCGGTCGGTGCGGAGCACTTTTTCCTCTTCGGGCTCAATGCCCAAGAGGTCAGACAACTGCGCGGACACTACAATCCAGAGATATATATTCAGACGGACCGCGATTTGGCGCGGGTCATGGACCTGCTGCAAAGCGGCTATTTCAACCCCTTTGAACCAGGTATTTTCGATCCCATCATCCACGCCGTCACCCATCCCCATGACCCGTGGATGGTGCTCGCCGACTTCACCAGCTACAAGTTGAAGCAACGGGAAGCGGCGGAACTCTGGCATGATCAGACCGAATGGCAGCGTCTCAGCATCCTCAACACGGCGGCCAGCGGCGTTTTTTCCAGTGATCGGACCATCGCCCAGTACAACACGGACATCTGGCACCTGAAACCTCTGGTCATGGCCCCATGACAGGATTCGCCTGATCTGTTTTAATGCCTTCACTAACGGGGTGCGTTCGCCACACAGAGGAAACTGATGACTCATAAACCACGTCCGGTGTTACTCCTGATCCTTGACGGCTGGGGTTATCGCGAGGAACCCGAGGATAATGCCATTGCCCAGGCACGCACGCCGAACTGGGATGGTTGGTGGCAGAGTTATCCCCATGGCCTCATCAATGCGTCCGGGGCCTCGGTAGGACTTCCAGGCGGGCAGATGGGCAACAGCGAAGTCGGGCACATCAATATCGGTGCCGGTCGCGTGGTATATCAGGAGTACGAACGTATTAATCGTGCCATCGGCGATGGCAGCTTTTATTCTAACCGCGCCCTCTGTGCGGCGGTGGATGCCGCCAAGGCACAAGGCGGTGCTGTACATATTCTTGGTCTGCTTTCAGCGGGCGGGGTGCATTCCCACGAAGAACACATTCTCGCGGCGTTGCGCCTGGCACGAGATCGGGGCACCGAACGGGTTTACGTGCATGCCTTTCTGGATGGCCGCGACACCCTGCCACGCTGTGCGGAGGCCTCTCTGGAGAGGCTGGACGCGGAGATAAACACCCACGGAGGTGCTCTGGCTTCAGTGATTGGCCGTTTTTATGCCATGGATCGTGACCACCGCTGGGACCGGGTACAGCAGACCTATGATCTGCTTACACTCGGCAAGGGTGAGCACTATGCTACGGGTGTCGAAGCGCTCGCTGCCGCCTACGCACGCGGCGAGAGCGACGAATTTGTCGCCGCCTCCCGGATTGGTGCCAGCCCCGCGTGCATCAGTGATCACGATGCCGTGTTATTCATGAACTTTCGCTCCGATCGCGCCCGGCAGATCACCCGCCCCTTTATCGAAGCAGACTTCGACGGCTTTACGCGGCAGGCGATACCCCATCTCGCAGACTTCGTTACCCTCACAGAATACAGCGAGCGCTTTGACGTGCATGTCGCTTACCCTCCCACCCGTCTGAAAAATACCTTTGGCGAATGGGTATCGCAATTCGGCTTGCATCAGTTGCGCATCGCCGAAACCGAAAAATACGCCCACGTCACCTTCTTTTTAAATGGCGGCGACGAAAAGGTCTTCCCCGGTGAGGATCGGGTGTTGATTCCCTCCCCCAAGGTCACCACCTACGATCTGCAGCCAGAAATGAGCGTGAACGAACTGACCGATACGCTGGTCACCCGTATTGAAAGTCGCCATTACGATGCTATCATCTGCAATATCGCCAATCCTGACATGGTCGGCCACAGTGGCAAACTGGCTGCCGCCATTGCTGCAGTGGAAGCGGTAGACCGCAGCCTGGGTCGTATTGTCAGCGCCGTGCGCGCCGTAGGCGGCGAAGTGCTGATCACTGCCGATCATGGCAACGTTGAACAAATGCTGGACGTCGATAGCGGCCAGGCACACACCTCCCATACCCACAATCCGGTGCCCCTGCTTTATATCGGGCGTTCTGCTGAGATTCTATCCGGGGGTGCTCTGGAAGATCTGGCCCCCACTCTGCTTCAGCTCATGGGCCTGCCGGTGCCTCCTGAGATGGGCGGGAAGAACCTGGTGCAGACCTTCTAAGCCATGTCGCTTTTGTCCCATCCCCGCATCGGCGCACTGCTTGCTTTGACCATTCTCCTCCCGGTGGGAGGAGGAGCGGCAACGTTGCAAGAGAAAATACAAAACAGTCGGCAAAAGCTGGAGCATATCCACGAGAATTTGGGGCAGATGCAGGCGCACCTCGCGGCGGGGCAGAAAACCCAGACACAGCTGCGCGAAGAAATAATAGCCATTAATCAACGGGTTGTTTCGACGCAGAAAAAGCTGGCCGGTATTCAGCAGCAGCAGCACCAGGCACAAGCGCAGATTGCTGACCTGCGGGCAAAAATCAGTGCACTCCAGGCCGAACTGGCTCAGCAAAAAGGCATTCTCGCCCAGCAGTTACGTGCCGCCTACACGCTGGGTGGTGTCACGCCGCTGGCCGTCTGGCTGCAAACGGAACGTCCGGGAGAACTGGGGCGTATGAGCGTCTTTTATGAGTCCCTGGCCAAGGCGCGCAGTACACTTATTATCAAGACGCAAGACACCGCGCAACAAATACTGAAGACCAAGCACGAGGTGCAAACCCACGAAACGCACCTCGCCCAATTGGCGCGGCAAGTCGGTGCTCAAGAGCAAACCCTCCAGCAACAGCGCCAGCACCAAGCCGCACTGGAAAATCAATTGGCAAACCGCATTGCCGCCGACAAGACGAAGATTTCCGAACTGCAGGCGAATGCCAATATTCTCGACGGATTGGTGGGCCGTCTGCTCGTACAGTTCCGCCATCAGGAAGAGGTCGCCCGCGCCAAAGCGGCCGCTGCGGCTGCCGCCGAAGCGCAGCGTAAGGTCGAAGCCGAAGCGGCGGCCCGTCGTGCAGGGGCAATCGCCGCACGACGGCAGGCCGTTGAGCAACGTCGTCTGGCCCAGAAAAAACAGGCAGAACAGCGCGTGCGGCGGGAGCGGGAAACAGCGCGGGCACAGCAGGTTCAACGTGCGGCAAACGCGCAAAAGCAACTGCCCACCACCGTCGTTCGCCCGCCAGTGATAGCGGCGGCGCCCACACCCGCATTGCCTGCCACGCCCATCGTCGGCCACGGTAACTACCCCGCACCGGTGAGCGGGCCTATCAGCGCTCGTTTTGGTGCGCCGCGGGTGACTGGCGGACTCGACTGGCAGGGCATTACCTTCCAGGCCGCAGTAGGGACACCAGTTCGCGCCATTGCGCCCGGCATGGTACTTTATGCGGGACCTTTACGGGGCTATGGACAGATTGTCATCGTGCAAATCGCACACAGCTTATTAGCTATATACGGGCACTTGGGCGCTACCCTTGTCCACGTCGGAGAACAGGTCTCTGCAGGTCGCCAGGTAGGCAGTGTCGGCAGCGGTGGGGAATTGGGGAACGATGGCCTCTATTTTGAGATGCGTAACGCAGGACATCCTGTTAATCCCTTGGACTACATTCACAATTGAGGAATGACTTGACCTTTATGAGATGCACCATGTTGCCGGTCGCCTTCCTTTTACCGCAAATATTCACGGGTTGCCGTTGCACCCTCGGAGACTTCATCCATGTCCGCTTTCCGCTTCCCTAAACCGCGCCGCGGTACTTTGCTGGGCATCGGTGTCGGGCTCGTTCTGGGCGTCAGCATCAGTTTTGCGGTCACCGTTTATGCGGCTAAGGATCAGGATGGAATCCCGCTGGAACAAATCCAGACCTTCAGTCAGGTCTTCGAGATCGTCAAATCCAATTACGTCGATCCCACTTCCGACAAGAAACTGATGGATGGCGCCATCAATGGCATGGTCAGCGCCCTGGACCCCCACTCTGCCTATCTGACGCCAAAAGAATTCAAAGAGATGCAAGTGCTCACCAATGGCAAATTTGGCGGGCTGGGTATCGAGGTAACGGGTGATCATGGGGTACTTAAAGTCGTTGCCCCCATCGACGGTACTCCGGCAGCAAAGGCGGGCATCGAATCAGGCGACCTCATCATCAAAATTGACGGTAAGGCCCTGCAGGGCGTCAGCCTGCAAAAGACCGTGGATATGATGCGGGGCAAACCCGGTACGCAGGTAACCCTGACCATTTTGCGGCCCCATCAGGCCCAGCCCCTGCACTTCACCCTGACCCGCGCCATCATCAAGGTGCAGAGTGTGCGCGCTGCCATGCTTGCACCCGGCATTGGCTACATCCGTATCAGTCAGTTCCAGGAAAACACCGGCAGTGCGACCCGCAAGGCCGTAGAGCACCTGGAGCAGGAGGCCAACGGGCATCTCAAAGGCTTGATCCTCGACCTGCGCAATAATCCGGGTGGGGTGCTCGGGGCCGGGGTCGAGACGGCGAATACCTTCCTGAACAAAGGGCTGATCGTCTACACCAAAGGCCGTACCGCCAACAGCGACATGCGCTTCTCAGCCCATGGCCCAGACTATCTCCACGGCGCGCCCATGATTGTGCTCATCAATGGCGGCTCGGCCTCGGCGGCCGAAATTGTCACCGGCGCCCTCAAGGATGACCGCCGTGCTCTGGTCATGGGCCAGCGCAGCTTTGGCAAGGGATCGGTGCAAACGGTGATGCCGCTGAGCAATGGCGGTGCCCTCAAACTGACTACCGCACTTTATTACACCCCGGCGGGCTGCTCCATCCAAAGCCAGGGTATTATTCCCAACATCAAGGTGCGGCCAGCCAATGCACAGCTACGCGCCCTGGATGCCGACCTCCTGAAGGAGTCAGAACTGCACGGCGTACTGAAAGCGCCGGACGAGTGCAGCAAGGTCACCCCCCAGTACACCATCGCCCTGCCGACCTCCGCCACAGTCTCCGCACCCACCACCGCCAGCCAGTCCATTAAGGAAGATGAGGCCATGGCCGCCAGCAGTGTCCTGAAGCCAGATCTGGCTAAGGATTACCCTCTGCGCGAAGCCCTCGCCATCCTGGAAGGCAAGGCCGTCCCGGTACAGAAGAAGGGGCATACCGTCGATACCGTGATCCCCCTTCCGAAAGCAGTGGGACAATGATCCGGATAGGAATATCTTGCTTTGTCATGCGCCGATCATGGATAAATTTCGCACGCGCACGGTCGAACCAAGGGTGGCTGTTCGGGCTGCCCGAATGGTAGAGATCGTGCATTTATTCTTATAGAGGAACAGGGCTATGGTGACCTCGGCAATACAGGTACTTATCCCCGTAGCGGACGGCTTCGAGGATATGGAGGTGGTGATCTCCTGCGACATTCTCCGGCGGGCGGGCTTAAAAGTTGTCCTCGCTGGGCTCGATGCAGGATTGGTCACCGGCGCGCGCGGGTTGCGCCTGCAACCCGACGCGCTGTTAGCCGATGTGGCCAGCGTTGATATTGATGTGATCCTGCTCCCTGGCGGCAATGAGGGCGTGCAGCGCCTGGCAAAGCATCAACCGCTTATTCAGCTTCTGCAGGAAAGACACCGGCGGGGGCAGATTATTGCCGCCATTTGTGCGGCACCCGGCATGCTGGCCACCCATCATCTGCTCGACGGGCGCCAGGTCACCGCTTATCCAGGCATCCTCGACCCGCGGAGCTCGGACTATACCTATCAAGAAAGTGCCGTAGTGATTGATGGCCCCCTGATTACTTCACGGGGACCTGGTACAGCCATGGATTTTGCTCTTACCCTGGTGGAACTCCTCCTCGGTCCTGAAAAACGTCGGGAAACAGAGGCGCCACTGCAACGTAGTACCTCCTGAGACTTCCCCTTTGTCCGCCACTATGGATAATAGGGCCAGCGTCACTTAACCTGAAGGAAAATTTATGAAACTTCGCGCGGTCATTCTTGCTGCCACAGTCAGCGCTTTTGCAGTACCTGCTTTTGCTGCCCCTGTCGCCACCGTCAATGGTACCGCCATCGACAACAGCCAGGTGCAGGCCATCATGTCCATGAGCCCGGCGCTTGCCAAAGAGCCCAATGCCCGCGAGCAAGTGGTGCAGAATCTGGTAAACATGGAAGTACTTTCGCAGTACGCCATCAATCACAAGCTGGGCCAGTCGTCTGATGTCAAGCAACGTCTGGCCATAGCCAAGCGCCAGATCCTGGCCGATGCGGCGGTGGACCAGTATGTAAAAGATCATCCGGTTCCCGAGGCCAACATTCAGGATGCCTACAACAAGTTCGTCCAGGCCATGGGCAAGAAGGAATTCGAAGTGCGTCACATCCTGGTGAAGACCAAGGCCGAAGCCGACAAGATTGTGACTGAGCTCAAGGCTGGCAAAAAGTTTTCTGCCCTGGCGGAGAAAGACTCCATTGACAAGGCCAGCGCCGCCCACGGTGGCGAACTGGGCTGGATTGTCCCCGGCATGGTCGTTCCGCCCTTCGCTCAGGCCATCGAGACAGCCCCTATCGACAAGCCCGTTGGCCCGGTGCAGACCCAGTTCGGTTATCACGTGATTGAGGTACAGGCGACTCGTGCCCTGACCCCTCCGCCACTGAGTGCCATGAAGGATCGTATCAAGATGCAGTTGCAGCAGCAGGAGGCCGCCAAGTTCGTCTCCGATCTGCGCAGCCAGGCGAAAATCGATATCACCAAGTAATTTCGGTATCGTTTGAGCAGAAGCGCCGGGGGCTTTCCCCCGGCGCTTTTTTTTGGCCACCAGCGACCCCATCTTCAAAAAATACAGGGTATGCGGATTTTGCCGGTGGACCACCTTGCCAGAGTGGAGGGCAGGCGCCACAATGACAGCGGATGTTAAATACTATGGAGTGTAGGTCATGGGTAGAACACAACATCGTCGCAGCACCATCCTGGAGCGCGAGCCGCAGATACAGGAACCACGAATGTACCGGGTGCTGCTGGTAAATGATGATTTCACCCCCATGGACTATGTCGTGCATATTCTTGAAGCGTATTTTCACAAGCCCCATGAGGAGGCAGTCGCGGTGATGATGGCGGTACATCAGCAGGGTAAGGGATTATGCGGGATTTTTCCCTATGATCTGGCGGAAACCAAGGTCGCTCTGGTCACCGCTGATGCCCGACAACATCAGCATCCACTGCGCTGTATCATGGAAAAGGAGTGAACCATGATCGATAAATCCCTGGAACAGTCCATCAATCAGGCCTTCCAGATGGCCCGCCAGTATGGACATGAATATGCATCCGTGGAACATCTCCTGCTTGCCCTTCTGGATAACCCTGACGGCATGGATGTGCTCAGCGCTTGCGGTGCCGATCGCACCCATCTGTCTGCGGAACTACAGAGGTTTCTGGAACGCAAAGTACCCGCCATGGGTCCTGCGGGAACGGTCAACACGCAACCATCCGTAGGTTTTCAGCGGGTCATTCAGCGCGCCCTCTACCATGTGCAGTCGGCGGGCAAGGAAGCGGTTTCGGGAGCGAATGTCATTGTCGCCATCTTCGCCGAAAGGGAATCCCACGCCGTTTATTTCCTGCAGAAGGAGCATGTGACACGACTTGATGTGGTCAATTTTCTGGCGCATGGCATGCGCAAGGATGAAGTCATGGATGAGGAAGAAGAGGAAGTCGAGGGCACCACGGAAAAGAAGGGAAACAGTAAGGACCCACTTACCGCCTATGCGCGCAACCTCAATGCCATGGCGAGGGCCGGGCGGCTGGACCCGCTGATCGGACGCCAGGAAGAGTTGATCCGGGCGCTGCAGGTGCTGGCGCGGCGCCGAAAAAACAACCCCCTCTTCGTCGGTGAACCGGGGGTCGGGAAAACCGCTATCGTCGAAGGCCTTGCGCGCGCCATTGTCGCCGGCAAAGTGCCGGAGATGCTGGAAGATGCGACAATTTATGCCTTGGATTTGGGGGCCTTGATCGCCGGGTCCCGCTATCGGGGTGACTTTGAAGAACGCCTGAAGGGCGTGCTGAAGGCTCTGCGCAAAAAACCCAACAGTATCCTCTTCATTGACGAGATTCATACCCTGATCGGTGCCGGAGCCGCTTCGGGCGGCGCCATGGATGCCTCCAATCTGCTGAAGCCAGCCCTCGCCTCCGGCGAACTGAAGTGTATCGGGGCGACCACCTATCAGGAGTTCCGCCAGTATTTTGAGAAAGATCGCGCGCTAACCCGCCGCTTCCAGAAAATTGACGTGCCTGAGCCCTCTCAGGAAGAGTCCGTGCAGATTTTGCGCGGACTGAAGGGGCAATTTGAGCAGCATCATGGCCTGCGTTATACCGACACCGCCCTGCGCGCGGCGGTAGAGCTTTCCGTCAAGCACATCCATGATCGTCATCTGCCCGACAAGGCCATTGATCTCATCGACGAGGTGGGCGCCGCGCAAGCGCTTTTACCTGCATCCCGGCGCAAGAAGAGCATCGGCGTTCACGACATTGAAGAGATGGTCGCCCGGGTGGCCCGTATTCCGGGAAAGAGTGTCTCTACCGATGATCGTCAGGCGCTGAAGAATCTGGAGCGGGATCTGGGACTCGTCATCTATGGTCAGGAAAAGGCCATCCACGAACTCTCCGCGGCTATCAAAATGGCGCGGGCAGGCCTGCGCCACCATGAAAAGCCGGTGGGGAGTTTTCTCTTTTCCGGCCCGACCGGCGTGGGTAAGACCGAGCTCAGCCGGCAGTTGGCCAGCCTGCTCGGCATCCCGTTACTGCGCTTCGACATGAGTGAATACATGGAACGGCATACGGTGTCACGGCTCATCGGTGCACCACCAGGATATGTCGGGCATGACCAGGCCGGACAACTGACGGAGGCGGTGAGCCGTAATCCACATGCGGTGCTGTTGTTGGATGAAATTGAGAAGGCGCACCCGGATATCTTTAATGTGCTCCTGCAAGTGATGGATCACGGCAAGCTGACGGATGCCGGCGGCCGCACGGTGGACTTCCGCAATGTGCTGCTCATTATGACCACCAATGCGGGCGCCGAGTCGCGTGGCAAGGCGAATATTGGTTTCATGAACGTCCCCCGGAGTGATGGCGGACAGGAAATGGAGACCATCCGCCGGGTCTTCGCGCCGGAGTTCCGCAATCGCCTGGATGCCGTCGTACCCTTCACACCGCTTTCCAGGGAGACGGTGCTGCATGTGGTGGACAAGTTCATCATGGAGCTGGACGAGCAGTTGCTGCAAAAGGGCTATAGCCTGGAAATCAGCGCTGAACTACGGCAATGGCTGGCGGACAAGGGTTACGACCCGCAGATGGGTGCACGGCCGATGACGCGGATTATTCAGGAGCACCTGAAGAAGCCGCTGGCGGAGCATATCCTCTTTGACGATCTGCCCAAAGGCACGCGGATTACGGCGCGTCTGGAGGATGGCGAGGTAAAACTGGAAATACCGGAGCCGGTGCATCAAGACTGACGGACGGACGGACGGACGGATAAGGCATCATAACATTTGACAATACCTATGCGCGCGAGTTGGAGGGTTTTTACACCCCTTGGCAAGCGGCCACGACACCAGCACCCCGACTGCTGCTGTTGAACCAGGCACTGGCGGAGGAGCTGGGGCTCGACAGTGACATGCTGGACAGCGATCTGGGTGCCGCCATTTTTTCAGGAAACCAGGTCCCGGAAGGCGCGCGGCCTCTGGCCCAGGCTTATGCCGGTCATCAGTTCGGCCATTTCTCTCCGCAACTGGGCGACGGCCGCGCCCTTCTGCTCGGCGAACTGATCGACCGCCACGGCCGGCGCCGGGATATGCAACTCAAGGGCTCTGGTCGCACGCCCTTTTCGCGGGGCGGCGATGGCAAGGCGGCACTGGGGCCGGTGCTGCGCGAATATGTCATCGGCGAAGCCATGCATGCGCTGGGCATACCCACGACCCGCGCGCTGGCCGCCGTCACGACAGGGGAAACCGTCCGTCGGGAAACATCGCTCCCCGGCGCCATCCTCACCCGCATCGCCGCCAGCCATATTCGCGTCGGCACCTTTCAGTTCTTTGCCGCACGCAACGAAAGTGCCAGGGTCAAACAGTTGGCCGACTACACTATCGCGCGCCACTACTCCGCCTTGAAAGAGACCGATAATCCCTATCTCAGCCTCTTTGCTGCGGTATCCGCCGCACAGGCCGCGCTCATCGCACGCTGGATGCTGGTCGGTTTCATTCATGGTGTGATGAATACGGACAACATGAGCATCGCCGGCGAAACCATCGACTATGGCCCCTGCGCCTTCATGGACCGCTATGATCCTGACACGGTTTTCAGCTCCATCGACGCGCAGGGCCGTTATGCCTATGCCCACCAGCCGTTGATCGCGCAATGGAACCTCACGCGCTTCGCCGAAACCCTGATTGATCTGGTTCACCCCGACGCCGATGAAGCCGTGCGCTTACTGACCGAGCAGATCAACGAGTTTCCTACGCTCTACACCCGCCACTGGCTCGATGGCATGCGCGCCAAGATGGGCCTGGCCACGGCAGAGGACGGCGATCTCGCGCTGGCGCAAGCTCTTTTGTCCGCCATGGAAGGCCAGAATGCCGACTACACACAGGTCTTCCGCGGTTTATCAGCGGCAGTGCGCGGTGATCCGGCGCAGGTCCGCGCCCACTTTGCCAACCCGGCGCCGTTTGATCTCTGGTTAGCGCAATGGCAGGCCCGGCTGGCGCGCGAAAGCACCACCGCGGAGGCGCGCGCCGAGGCTATGGACCAGGTCAATCCGCTCTACATACCCCGCAACCACAAAGTCGAGGAAGCCCTGACCGCCGCTACGCAGAACCAGGATTCCACCCTGTTTAAAGCGCTGCTCGCGGTGCTGGAACAACCCTTCGCGGAGCGTCCGGGGCTGGAGAGCTATACTTTGCCCGCTCCCGAGAGTTTTGGTCCGTTTAAGACCTTTTGCGGGACATAGCGCGCGTCGCACAAGCAGCCACAGCGAGCCATACACATTGTCATCGCTGTGGACTCATTCCAGAAAAGTCTCAGCGCCATGAAGGTGGCGCTGTAGATGGCAACGCACTCCTGAATGTCATGTTAACGGTCATGCCCAAGCACCTCGGCTACGCGCGCCTGAAGCACCGGGATGAGCTCTTCCTCGAACCACGGATTGCGCTTCAGCCACAGATTATTACGCGGGCTGGGATGCGGCAGCGGGATCAGGTTGGGCCAGTTTTTCCGCCATGCATGAACCACCTGCGTCAGTGTCCCGGTCTCGGCGGGAAGGTGATAAGCCCGGGCATACTGGCCGATGACCAGGGTGAGTTGCAGATGCTGCAAATGCGGCAGTAATTCCCCATGCCAGGCACGAGCGCACTCTGG
>JAKAFG010000234.1 GCA_021818125.1 Pseudomonadota bacterium
ACTGCTGAATCCCAGCCCCATCTGTAGACTGATGACCGATCCCGCAAACTGCACCACACTAAAAACCACCGTCACAGCGAAGCCCAGCGCCGTGCCTATGAGGATTTGCTGGATGAGCAGCACAAAACCCGCTCCCGACAAAAAATGTACAGCAGGCATCGCGGGCAGAGCGGGGGCGATAGCCACACTGATCAGCAGCGCCAGCCCTACCCGCACCTGAATCGGTACCTGGGTGGCGCTAAACACCGGCGCCGTGGACAACAGCGCGAGGATACGAATAAAGGGCCAGAAGACCAGGCCGATCCAGTGCTCCAGTTGCAGCGTGGTAAAGTGAATCATTGGTTGATCAGATGCGGAATGTCATGGAACAACTGGATGGTGAAGTCCATGATCAGATGCAGCATCCACGGACCGGCAATCACCAGCACCAGGGCCATCGCCAGAATCTTGGGCACAAAGCTGAGCGTCATTTCGTTGAGCTGGGTGGCCGCTTGAAAGACACTCACCAGCAGGCCGACAACCAGCGCAATCCCCAGCAAGGGGGCCGACAATAAGAGGGTCGTCCACACCGCTTGCTGACCGACCGTGACAATACTCTCTGGAGTCATTCCCTCACCTCAATGGACAAAGCTCTGTACCAGCGAACCGATGACCAGATCCCAGCCGTTGACCAAGACGAAGAGCATGAGTTTGAAGGGGAAAGACACCGTCACCGGCGACAGCATCATCATGCCCATAGACATCAGCACGGCAGCCACCACCAGATCGATGATCACGAAGGGTATGAAGATCAGAAAGCCGATCTGAAAGCCGGTCTTCAGTTCCGAAGTGACAAAGGCCGGGATCAGTAGCGTCATGGGCGTATCCGCCGGGGCCTGCAATTGCGGGTGTCCAGAGAGCTTGACGAAAAGCGCGAGATCATCGGGTCGCGTCTGCGAAAGCATGAAGGTGCGCAACGGTCCATCAGCACGCGACATGGCCTGGGTGATATTGATCTGGTTTTGAGTAAGGGGCTGCAGGACTTCCGTGTTGAGCTTCTGAAACACCGGCGCCATCACAAAAAAAGTAAGAAAGAGCGATAGGCCGACGATGACCTGGCTGGGCGGCATCTGGGTCGAACCCAGAGCCTGTTTGAGCAGGGAGAGGACGATGATGATACGGGTGAAGGCTGTCATCATCAGCAACATGGCGGGCAAAAAGACCAGTACCGTCATGAAGATGAGCGCCTGAATACTGAGGCTGTACTCGGTGCCGCCGCCCGCTGCGGGACCTGTGGTAAAAGCGGGAAGGCCCCCGGCGATGGCTACTCCCGGAATACTGAGGCCAATCAAACCGAAGGCGGCGATCCTGGTCCGGAAGGGGGCGGGGGTTCTGCCGGGTCCCTGGTGGGGGTCTTTATGTGCTGGTTCCATGGCCCTTGCTTGCGCCTCTCCATTGCGGTGCGCAACCAACCGGCAAAAGTGGCCGGCGAGTTGCTGGTGGTGTCTGGCAGCGTTGTCTCCAGGGTGTGCAGCAAGGTAATCCCCGCCGGAGTCACACCGAGAAGCAACTGCTGCTCTCCCACTTGTACTAGCAAAAGGCGTTCCCGCGTTCCGAGGGAGAGTGACGACACCACCCGCATACCTCCGACCTGCCCACCGACCAGACCGGGTTGCAGGCGCTTGAGTAACCACACCACCCCGAAAAATATCAGGAGGACCAGCACCAGGGCAGAAAATAGCTGGAGAATAGCTGACCACGAAAAAGCACTGTCCGCCCCCATGCCGACGGAGGTATCCGCCCAAACTGACGGGCTCCACAGGGCGAAGACCATGCCTGCCAGTCGGATTTTTGACGCTCGCAGGGCGGCCATTTTGACGCTGAAGTCGGGACCTGGATTTTTTTTCAACGGAGTTTCTTGGCCCGTTCCGCCGGGCTGACGATGTCGGTGAGGCGAATGCCAAACTTATCATTCACCAGCACGACTTCACCCTGGGCGATAAGGTAACCATTCACGAGCACATCCATCGGCTCGCCAGCGAGGCGTTCCAACTCGACCACCGAACCCTGCGCCAACTGCAGGAGATTCCGAATTTGAATCTTGGTACGTCCCAGCTCTACCGAGAGCGTCACCGGAATATCGAGAATCATATCCAGATTCTGCGCCTGCGTCCCGCTGCTGGCAGCGTGCAACTCGGGAATAGGGGCGGGAGTCGCCTTAGGGGCCTGCTTAAGTGGAGCATTGAGCTCTTTGTCCGGTTCAGTAGATGCTTCCGTATCGGTGCTGGCGCCGCCCTGCTCCGCCATGGCCGCTGCCCAGTCCGCCATAATATCATCGGCCGCGCTGTTATCGGCCGCATCAGCCACAGGTTCCGCGTCTACCGGTATTTGCTCTTCAGCCATGGTTCAACTCTCCAATGCCGCCATGGCGGCTTGCCCTGCTGCGATTTCCGGACAGAGATGTTCCGTCACCTGAACGGCGTATTTGCCATTGGACATTCCATAACGCCCGGAAAGCACCGGAATGCCATCAATGCGCGCGACAATCGTTTCCGGCATTTCAATAGGAATCACGTCGCCATCGCGTAGCGCCAGCAATTGCCGCAGAGTCAGGCGCGTTTGCACGAACTGCGCTTCCAGTTCCAGTTCGGCCTCCTGCATTTCGTCCTGCAGCGACTGCACCCAACGGCGGTCCACCTCAGAACGATCCGCCGTCGTGCCTGCCGTGAGCTGATCGCGTACCGGTTCGACCATGCCATAAGGAAGGCAGACGTGGAGGGTGCCCGTCCCCGACTCCAGTTCTACGGTGAACGTGGTGGTGATCACTACTTCTGTCGGCGTCGCAATATTGACGAACTGCGGGTTTACTTCCGAGCGCATCAACTCCGGGTTCAGGGGCGCTACCGGTGCCCAGGCCGACTTAAAGTCTTTGAACGCCATATCCAGAAGCCGCTTGATGATGCGTTGCTCCAGCGGGGTGAAGTCTCGGCCCTCAATACGCGCATGAAAGCGGCCATCACCACCGAAATAGTTGTCCACCACCGCAAAAATCAGGCGGGGATCGAAGACGAACAATGCGGTCCCGCGCAGAGGCTTGATCTGTACCATATTGATATTACTGGGTACCACCAGACTGCGGATGAACTCACTATATTTGATCAGCCGCACCTGACCCACGGAGATTTCTGCCGTGCGCCGCAAAAAGTTGAACAGACTGACCCGCCATAGACGAGCAAAGCGCTCGTTAACCACCTCCAGGGTAGGCATACGTCCGCGCACGATACGATCCTGGTTGGCGAGATCATAAGGCCGCACACCACCCGGATCAGGCGCTGCATCAGTCTCGGTATCGACATCACCACCTGCCATCCCTTTGAAGAGGGCGTCTACTTCATCCTGAGAAAGAATATCCTGTGCCATGCGGTCACCGTATCGTTAGCGGCACTGCTTTGCAAGAATCATAGATCG
>JAKAFG010000235.1 GCA_021818125.1 Pseudomonadota bacterium
CTTTGCCCCAGAGGGGATGATCTGTTTCGAGGGTGCGATACAGACCCGCGACAGAGACCAGTTCTGCCTCCAGGCTCATGCAAAAAATCCGCGCAGCGTCCTGCCCGTTGACGCCGGCAAGAGCACGGCCACGCAAGGGGCCGTACACGTGGATATTGCCGTCGGCCATGATTTCGGCGCCGGCGTTGACGGTGGCAAGACAGACGAGATCGCCACCCCGGGCATAGCTGCGTTGGCCACCGCGTATCGGGTGATCAATAATCAGACCACCCGGACTTGCTGAGACATGTTGCGCTGGCGGGGGCGTCTCCGGCTGCGGAGTGGTGTTACGATCCTGGCCCCGTAAAATGGGAAGACGCAGATCTTGCGCCAGAGCTTGGTGGCCAGGTGCAACATTGCGTAAACCGACAGGGAACCAGTTGGCGGCGCGTAATACCTCCAGAATTTCGGGCAAAGCCAAAGGCGCTTCTTCGGGTATGGCACTCAGATCCAGGACCACCGGCGCATGGCGATGGAAATCGGCAGCGGCGGGGTGGCGCTGATGTTCTTCGGCAATACGCTGCGCCAGTTGTTGGGGGTTATTGCTTTCCAGGTGGAGGATGGAGAGGGTGAAAACGCCCCCGGACACGCGTAGGGGGGCGCCGGATTCCGTACCGGGGGAGCGGGGGTTAGCCATGTTTCACGTGAAACATCGAGGTGCGCGCTTCATGAGCGACGCAGCAAAGGGCGCTTGTCGCCTTTACCATTCCACGTTTCGGCGTCGGGCAGTGCCGCCTTTTTGCGGAAGATGATCGGCCAGTTTTTGCTGAGTTCGGCATTGAGGGCGGTGAAGTCGCGCTGGTCAGCAGGGAGCTCGTCGTCGGCGAAAATGGCGTCGGCAGGACACTCGGGTACGCAGGCCGCGCAGTCGATACATTCGTCAGGATCAATGACGAGAAAATTCGGCCCTTCATGAAAGCATTCGACCGGGCAGACTTCCGCACAGTCTGTGTATTTACACTGGATGCAATTTTCGGTAACTACGTAGGTCATGAGTTGGTGACGTTCTTTACGGAGCGCTTTCGCGGTGCAGGCGTAACAGGTTCGCTGGCTGTTGAGGCGGTACTTTTGGACGATGCGGTTTTCTTTGCCGCAGGGGTCTTGGCTTTGGCTGGTTTTTTCACCGCTGCAGCCGTGGTTTTAGCTTTCGTGGGTTTTTTAGCGGTAGCCGTTGCCGCTTTCGCGGCCGGTTTCCTGGTGGTTTTCGCCGCCGTCTTGGCTGGCGGTGCGCGCTTTTCGCGGGGCGGCGGCGGGGTGTAGTCGGGCAGCATCGCGGCAATTTCCGCGTCGCTGGCGTTCACCGGGAAGTGGAAAGCACATTCGCTCTGCGGGCAGGCGAGTTGTTCACCGAGGCGCTTGCCGCTTTTCTCGATCATAATCGGCCAGGCGCAACGGGGACAGGGGCGCGCCACGGGGGGGCCCCACACCGCATAGGTACATTTAGGATAGGTGTTGCAGGAGTAGAATATTTTGCCGTAGCGGCTGCGTTTTTCGACGAGTTCGCCCTCACCGCACTGGGGACAGGTCACCCCCGAGGATTTGGGCTGGGTCAGTGGCTCAATATGCTTGCATTCGGGATAGCCGCTGCAGGAGATGAAGCGGCCATAACGCCCGGTTTTGTACACCAGCGGCTTGCCACAGTCTGGGCAGTCGCGGCCTACGGGCTCGGCGGGTTCGCGAGGACCCTCCACCGGGCGGGTATAATTACATTCGGGATAGCCGGAGCAGGCCACAAAACGGCCGTGCCGACCGAGGCGCAGGAATAAGGGCTTACCGCATTGTGGGCAGGTTTCGTCCAGTGCTTCACTGGTGGCTTCGGTGCGGCTGACGCTGGCTTTTTCGTCGAGGAGTGCGCGGAAGGGTCCCCAGAACGCGCCGAGCACCGGCTGCCATTGTTTCTCGCCGCGGGAAATGGCGTCCAGTTCATCTTCCATGCTGGCGGTGAAGCCATAATCCACATAGCGTTCAAAGTGGTTGGTCAGGAAACGACCGACCACCCGCCCGAGATCGGTGGGGCGGAAGCGGCGCTGCTCGACGGCGACATATTCGCGGTTCTGCAGGGTCTGAATGATGCTGGCATAGGTGGAGGGACGACCGATGCCGTGGGCTTCCAGGGTTTTGACCAGGGTGGCATCGCTGTAACGAGGAGGCGGCTCGGTAAAGTGCTGTTCGGGATCAATGCCGAGCACTTGGGGTTCATCGCCGGTATTGAGGGGCGGCAGGATGCGATTGCTCTCATCCTCGTCACCGTCGTCCTTGCCTTCCTGATAGACGGCCATGAAGCCGGGAAAGGTGACGGTGGAGCCGTTGGCACGCAGGGTCCAATGGGTGCCAGCGTCCATATCGACGGCGACCAGGTCCATACGCGCAGGCGCCATTTGGCAGGCGACACTGCGCTTCCAGATAAGATCATAAAGGCGCCAGAGATCGCGTTCGAGCACGCCCTGCAAGGCCTCCGGGCTGCGGGCGATGTCCGTGGGGCGGATGGCTTCGTGCGCTTCCTGGGCGTTTTTGGTCTTGGTCTTGTAGCGGCGCGGGGTCTCGGGGACGAATTCGCTGCCGTAGTGGCTGCCGATAAAGTCACGGATAGAAGCGATGGCCTCTTCGGCAAGGTTGACGGCGTCGGTACGCATGTAGCTGATGAGGCCTACCGTTTCGTTGCCGATATTGATGCCTTCGTAGAGTTGCTGGGCGACGCGCATGGTCCGGCTGGCGTTGAAGCCGAGCTTGCGCGAGGCCTCCTGCTGCAAGGTGGACGTGGTGAAGGGCGCGGCAGGCTGGCGTTGCCGGCTCTTGCGCTCCACTTCCCGGACCCGTAGCGCTTGGCGGCTGAGATCATCTTCCATGCCACTGCGGATGGCCTCGGCTTGATCACTATCGGTGACGTCGAACTGTTCGAGCTTTTTCGTCTGCCAGTGGGTCAGGCGGCCGGTGAATTCGCTGCCGGCCTGCTGCAGGCGACTGGCGATGGTCCAGTATTCGCGGCTGACGAAGGCCTCGATTTCATTTTCGCGTTCGCAGATCAGGCGCAGGGCGGCACTTTGTACCCGGCCCGCCGAGAGGCCCGGACGCACCTTGCGCCAGAGCAGCGGCGACAGATTGAAGCCCACCAGGTAATCGAGGGCGCGGCGCGCTTGCTGGGCATTGACCAGGTCCATGGCGATTTCGCGGGGATGGGCGATAGCTTCCTGCACGGCTTTTTTGGTAATTTCGTGGAAGACCACGCGTTGCGCGGGCTTGTTGCCGAGCAGGTGACGTTCGCGCAGCAGCTCCACCAGATGCCAGGAGATGGCCTCGCCTTCGCGATCCGGATCGGTAGCGAGCCAGAGCTTGTCGGCGCCGCGCAGGGCCTTGGCGATGGCGTCCACATGGCGCTCATTGCGCTCAATGGCGGCGTAGTGCA
>JAKAFG010000236.1 GCA_021818125.1 Pseudomonadota bacterium
CCACGGCTGGATACGGTGCTATCGGTATTTGCCCGCATTGCCCGTGAAATCAGCTTCCGCGAAGACGTGCTCATTGCCTGCCATGACGCGGCCAGCGTCGAGGCCTGTAGGAAATATCTGCACCGCGCCGGTGCCGAGCTCGCGCGCTGCCATCTCCACACCGTCCCCAGCAATGACTCCTGGACCCGCGATCACGGTCCCATCACCCTGCTGAACCCTGCCGGTCAGAGCAAACTGATGGACTTCGCCTTCAATGCCTGGGGTCTCAAATTCCGCGCCGACCTGGATAATCGGATTACCCGCCACCTGCATGCCCAAGGGGCTTACGGAAACGCAGTACTGGAAATTTCCGGGATGGTTCTGGAGGGCGGCAGTATTGAAGTGGACGGCGCCGGCACCCTGCTGACTACCAGTGCCTGCCTGCTCTCGCCCAACCGCAATCCGCAATGGTCCGCGGTGCAAATCGAGGACGCCCTCCGTACCCAGCTCGGCGTAGAACGCATCCTCTGGCTGCATAGCGGCCATCTGGAAGGCGACGACACAGATGCCCACATCGACACCCTCGCCCGCTTCTGCAACCCCCATACCATCGCCTACCAGAGTTGCGACGATCCCGACGACAGCCATTTCGCCCCGCTCCAGCAGATGGCCGCTGAACTCAGCGCTTTCCGCAACCGCGATGGCGAACCTTACCACCTGATTCCTTTACCCTGGGCACAAGCGCAATGGGACGAGGATGGCACCCGCCTGCCCCTGAGTTACGCCAACTTTCTCATCCTCAATGCCGCCCTTCTCCTGCCGACTTACGACGATCCCGCAGATATGATGGCGCAAGAGCGCCTGCAACGCGCTTTCCCTGACCGGGAAGTGATCCCGGTCCCCTGCATCGAACTGGCCCGTCAGCACGGCAGCCTGCATTGCGTGACCATGCAGTTACCGCGCTAAAGAGACCGACCTTTGACAAATGGCCTAATTTTTTCAGCCTAGTCAGGAGACTAGTTTAAGTGAGGTGGAGCATGCACACATGGCCCGTACAAGATACCAAAGCAACGGTTGATGTCTTGTGATGGCTAATCGGGATAGGGGCCGGGCTTGTCCAACAAACGGTTCAGATCGTGGCTGCGCACCGGTACACGCATGGAGGTCACCGGCGCTGCACTGTTTTGTCGCGTAGCGTCCGCGTTGACCGCCGGGTTGGACTATCTGTGCTTAAGCAACGCATCAAGCGCGAGGCCAATGTCTTTGGCGATTTGACGGGGCAAGATCGGGCTAAAACGCATGTTGTCCGTTTTCCGGGACGCGATCGCCGTTGCCAGCCAGCGGAAGGAACAGCATCAACGGCAAGCCAGGTAGCGCAACGAACCCATGATGCCGATAGAAGGCTGCCGCCGCTTCATCCTTGGCATCGACCATTAAGACGTAGGCGGCAATCTCGGAACGGATGGCTCGATCAAGAGCATCGGCCAACAGCGCCCCGCCGAGCCCCTGTCCCTTGAATGCCTGATCGACGGCCAAGCGGCCCATTCGTACTACTGGCACGGCCGGATATCGCGGCAACTTTTTGGCCGCCGTGGCTGGCAGGTCGGCCAAGAGTAGGCTCGCTGACGCTAAGGTATAGTAGCCTGCGATGCGCTGCCCGCTAGCCAGCGCTATGAAGCAGGCTGTCACGCGACGGCGAATATCTTGAGTAACCACCTCTCGCAAGTAGCGATCAAGCGGCTCTGAACCGCTGTTGAATCCGGTACGATCATGCGCAGCATCGAGCGGTGCAACAAGAAACGGTGCACCTTCGCTTCGAAACCCCAGCCGTTCTGGAATCGCCCGACTCTTTCTGTTGTGGACGGCGCAGCGTATTTCGATCCGATTCAAATCTAGATCAGAAAAGGCATACTGGGCCGCACGATTTTACGCAGCAAGTTCTTGCAAAACTTCGGGGTGGCGTTCTGCGACGCGGAAGAGCGTTTTTGCCGCGCCTGATGGCTCCCGGCGACCCTGTTCCCAGTCTTGGAGTGTGCGCACAGAAACTCCAAGCAGCGCAGCGAAGGCGGTTTGAGAAAGGCCAGATGCCAAGCGGGCATGAGCGACTGCAGAAATCTCGGGGCAATGAACACGGGCACGAATGCCCGCCTTCATTTCGCGCACCGACGTTAGCAGTTCAGCACCAATGTCAATTTTGGGCTGGCGGCCCACAGACTTTTGTTTGGCTTTACGCATTTTCAATCTCCTCTTTGATCTGCCGGAGCACATGCGCCGGGATGTTGTCGCGCACAGATTTTCCGTAAACCAGCAGCAACCAGATTTCTCCATCGGCGAGGCGATTGAAGTAAATAACTCGCACCCCACCGCGCTTGCCACGGCCAGCACTTCCCCATCGGACCTTTCTCACACCTCCCGACCCAGGCACGACATCACCAGCATCTGGGTTTCCGGCGATGAACGTGATAAAGGCGGTTCGATCTTCATCGCTCCAACAGTCGTTAGCGAGGCGGACAAACGTAGGAGTTTCGATAACCGTGAACATGTATCCATGTATACGGCATTGCCGTAGTCCAGTCAAACGCTAGAGATATGGCTCATAGTGAGGCCTAACGTGGAGGTCACCGGCGCTGCACGGCTTTATCGCGCAGCGCCGGTGAACCGCAATTCATCGACGCTCATGCCGTCAATGCCAGGCGCGCCTTTGTTTTGGCGCACTTGCTTCAATGCGCGTTGCAGATTGGCCCGTTCCAACACCTGGGCCAGCAACGCTTGGGGGTGAATCGACTCCGGTTGTCCTGACGGTCCAGCGACGAGTTCATCCTGCGGTATGCCCACAGCCTGCCTTGGCAGGTGGTCAGATGCGTTCCCGTCTCTCTCCATCATAGTCCTTCGTCTTTCCTCGTTCGGGCCTTCGGCGGGGGCGCCGCTTACTATGCCCTCTGCTGACTTCTCCACGGTATTCAGCGTTCGTTTCCAAACGCCCAGCTTCGAGCTTCCGAAGCACCGGGGAGATCTCCCGGGGTAAAACACGTTACCTTCACTGCATAGACGCCGGATTTACAAAATGCACCCCATTCGCAGATGGAGGGCTTCGCGGTCACGTGCCCGCTCGCCCCGGATGCATCACGCCTCATATCCGGTTTTTGTTCATCGCCCCGCAGCTTCGGATTGGGCTTCCTCCAGACCCCGCCTCGCGACAACGCCCTTGCCCTTCTCCTTGCCTTCGGCTCTGCGTATACCTGGCCACAGGACTCTCACCTGCCCCCGGTGTCAGGGTAGTTGTCGCCTCTCTGAAATGGAGTCAGGCGTAGGGTGGGGGCGGAAAGTGGATTATCGAGATGAAGCATTACTCAGCAGAACGTAAGGCCGCTGTATTGCAGAAGATGTTGCCGCCCTCCAGTTTGTCCGTGGCGGAACTGGCCAAACAGGAAGGGATTTCGGATGTTACGCTGTA
>JAKAFG010000021.1 GCA_021818125.1 Pseudomonadota bacterium
TGGGAAAAGGACAATATTGCGCATGGGCAATACCGGCAGGACATTTTCAGGTAATACCAGCTTGCTGCTTTCGCTCGCCTCCGTGTGCGGATTGCTCATTTCATACCCCTCTGCTGGCGAAAGGACAAATGGAGGCAGCCGTTTCGCATTTCCCAGCCCTGTAAGGTCAAGCCATCGGGAACCTGCAAGCGCCGGTCAAAAGCGCCGTAGGGGATCTCCAGACGATGGATATGCCCCGTTTGCAGCTCCGCGGAGAGCCGACGCTGACCGCTCACCATCAGGACATTGCCGCTGAACGCCACCCGTACCTCCTCCGGGCTAACGCCGGGTAATGCCACGACAATCTGCAGCCCACCACTGCTCTCAAAAACATCCATGGGCGGCTGCCAAACCGGCTGACGACCCGACAGTGCCGGTTGAAAGAAACGCCGCTGCAGGCGTTCTGCACGCTCCAACATGTCTATGGCCTGCATCCACATAATGTCTTCCAGTTCGCGCATCCCGACCCCCTAGCTGACCTTCACGATATCCCGGTATTATAGCGTATTACCAAAGGCGCAGTTCTGATTTTTCCAACCATACATGAGCATACCGATGTCCGCATTACGCACTCTGAGCAGAACCTCTCGTGACAACCCAAAGGAAAGCCTTCTGGAGCCTACAGGTAACATCGAAAACCCAGCCATCCGCAGAATCAGAGATCAATTGCGGCGAATCCAGCAGGAAAAAGAACGCTTGACCGCCAAAACTCGCAAAAAAGAGCAAGAGCAGATGGATAGCTACTGGCTGGAAAACATTCGCGCGATCGCCCCCGACTGGAGTTTAGGGACAATAGTTGGCGCCCTCGCCGCCGCCGTCGCTGAATGCCAGGATGATCCCACTTACTTTGACGAAATCACCGCCTATGGGGCAACCATATCCCCACCCGGATGTGGAGACGAATAGCCCGCGCAAACAAATCACTCCGCAAACCAAGTGGAGAGTTTCTGCCTTGCAGGGCTTGGGCACATTGGCCGGGGCAGGTCATGGGCAACGAGAACAGGTCACTCGTTATACTCAGCGGAATTCTGCGCAGTGGTTGATGAATTACTCCTATAATCCAAATGATTGAAATTATTAACCCATGCAGGCACTTCACCAGCAGGCATCGGCTTAGCAAAAAGATAGCCTTGCATGGCGTGACACTCCAGTGTCTCCAGTAGTTGCAAATGACCGATGGTTTCCACGCCTTCGGCGATCACGTCAAGCCCCAGCATATTGGCGGTCGTCATGACACCGGCGACAATGGCGAAGTCCCGCGGATCGTTCAGGATATTCCGTACGAAGCTCTGGTCCACCTTGATGGTTTGGGCTGGCAGTTTCTGCAGATAACTCAGGGAGGCGCTACCGGTACCAAAATCGTCCAAGGCGATACGCAGGCCCAAGTCATTGCAGACCAGCAAGGTTTCTTGTGCTCTGGGAAAATCAAGCATGGGAGCGCTTTCCGTAACCTCGATCTCACACATTTCCGGCGCGATGTCGGGATGCGCCGCCAAAACCGTACGCAAATCGTTCAGGAACTCGGGATCCAGCAGATGGCGGGCACTGATGTTCATCGACATCCGTAAAGGAAGCCCATCGCGATGCCACTGCTCCCCTTGCGCCAACACGGCGTCAAGCACGAAACAACCAATGCGTCGAGCCAGGCGGGGATGATCCAGGGCTTCGGCAAACACGGCTGGCGTGAGAATCCCGCGCTGCGGATGCGCCATCCGGATCAGCGCCTCAAAACCGATAACTCCTTGGCAGGATGCAACCCCATCGCGCATAGACACCACCGGCTGGTAGTACATAATCAGCCGCATAGACACCGGAAATGACAAGCTTGCATATTGGACGAGCGCTCTTTTATTTCTAGACTAGGAATATTGCATTTTTAGTATAGAAACGTAGAGTACGCAAGGTTTGGCTCACATGAACCTTGCACATCCCACAGCGCGCCCCTATCCTTCTTTACGCGAGCGAATCGCGCATCGTTACACGATGGCTGCAAGGAAGCGCAGTCTCTACCTGGCGGGCCGACAGGATCGACGGTTATCTGGAATCAGGCGGAGGTTGGGGAATTATGGGTGCGGTCATTGCCAACCGGCTGTTTTGCAATCATGAGACCGTCAGCATCACGCACAAAAGCGGCCCCGGGCAGGCGTTCGCCAACCGCCAGGGCAGCGCACCAAAAGGCAGACAGTCATGAACGGCCTGCTCCGTATCGCCCTGAAACTGCTGCTTAACGACAAAGGCAAATTCGCCACGCTGGTCATTGGCATCACCTTCTCCGTGTTTCTGATGATGCAGATGACCTCCATGTTTTCCGGCATACTCTATCAATCCGCGGCCAACATCGTGAATGTCGGCGCCAGGATGTGGGTGATGGACCCCGCCGTCCAAACCCCGCAAAACAGCATCCCCATGCCCAACTACGTGCTGGACGCGGTACGCAGCATACCCGGCGTGAAGTTTGCGGTGCCTTTTTATGTCGGTGCGGGCCTCGTCAAGCTCAATGACGGCACCTATCAGTCCGCCACCATCATCGGCCTGGACGATGCCAGCCTGTTCGGCCGGCCGACGATCATTTCCGGCAGCATTACGGATATTTACAAGAACAACGCCTTCATCATGGTCAAGGATGCCAACTACGCCAAGCTGGGCAGCCCAAAAATAGGAACCAGCTTTGAGATCAACGATCATCGCGCGGTTGTCGTGGCCCTGGCCCACACCCCGGTGCCCGGCCTGTTCGGTTTGCCGACCCTGTATACCACCTATAACCGCGCCACCCAGGACCTGCCCTCCACCCGCTATCTGATTTCCTACATCCTGGTGCAGCCGAAAAGCACCCAGGATATCGCCGCCATCGAGCAGCAGGTAAAGCAACTGGGCTATCTGGCCTTGACCGATCAGCAATTCATCACCCGCAATGACCGATTCTATGAATTTCAGACCGGGATGGGCACCAACATCCTGATCATGACCCTGATCAGTTTTCTCGTCGGCCTGTCCATCGCCGGAGAAACCTTTTACATGTTCGTCCTGGACAATCTCGAGCACTTCGGCGCCCTCAAGGCCATCGGCGCGAAAAGCGGCGAACTGATCCAGATGATCGTCTTTCAGTCACTGGTCGTCGGCTTTCTGGGCTTTGGCTTCGGCGTGCTCCTGTCCTCCACCATGATCGCTATCGCCAAGCTGAAGATCGCCAATTACGCCGCCATGGTGACCTACGAAAACCTGTTTCTGGCCCTCATCATGGTCCTGATCATATCCGTCTTTTCGAGCTACATCGGCATCCGCAAGGTCATTCGCATCGACCCCTTCGACGTATTCCGGGGCTAGCATGATCCTGACGGCGAGGGACATCACCAAATCCTTTGGCGAAGCGCCGAACCAGACCTACGCGCTCCGCGATGTCAGCTTCGATGTGGATTTCGGCGAGATGCTCTATATCGTCGGCCCTTCCGGCTCCGGCAAAACCACGCTGTTGAGCATCATCTCCGGTATCCTGCGCCCCAATGGCGGCGACGTGGTGGTGAAGGATACAGACATCTGGAAACTGGGCAGCGACGCCCTGGCCGGCTTTCGTCTGCAGAACATCGGTTTCGTCTTTCAGGATTACCATCTCTTTCCCCGCCTGACCACCCTGGAAAATGTGGCCATTCCGCTGATTCTCCGGCGTGAGCCCTGGGACAGGAGTCTGGCCGAGGCACGCAAAACATTGCAGGTCGTCGGTCTGGCAGAAAAGGAAAGCCTGCCGCCCTACAAACTGAGCGGCGGCGAGCAACAGCGGGTATCCATCGCCCGCGCCATCGTCGCCCAACCGGACCTGCTGATTTTCGATGAGCCTACCGCCTCCCTGGATGGGGACACCGGCAGGAAAATCGTCGCCTTCGTCAAGGAACATATTTTGAATGCGCAGCGGGCGATTATCATCGTGACCCACGACAGCAGAATTTACGAGTATGCGACGCGGATCATTCGCATGGAAGATGGCAGGATCGTCCCCGGAACCGGAGCAGACCATGAGAAATAAGATACTTTTCGGGCTGGCCATCGTCGGGATCCTCATCGGCCTGGTCAGCGCCTACATATATAGTCGGCAAACGCCGCCGCAACCCCCTCTGGCCACCAACTACAACCCTTACACCGACGGAATATTCGCCAACGGCATCATCGAGAGTTATGCGGCCAATGGCGAAAACATCAACATCTACCCTCAGGTGTCCGGAAGGGTGACCGGCATCTTCGTCCAGGATGGGCAGACGGTGGCGAAGGGGACGCCGCTCTTCGCCATCGATGACTCCGTGCAAAAGGAAGTGGTAGCCCAGAACAAGGCCCAGGCCCAGGCCGCCCTGGCCCTGTTGCAGGAATTGAAAGCGGAGCCCCGCAAAGAAACGCTGACCATTGCCAAAAAACAAGTCGAATATGCCCAAGCCAGCCTGAAATACCAGCAGGCACAACTGGAAATCACCAAAAAGGAAATGGCCATCAATCCCCAGACGGTGAGCAAACTTGCCCTGGAGAATGTGCAAAACTCTGTCCTGATCGCCGGGAACAATCTCAAAGTGGCGCAGGCGCAGTATGCGCTGACCAAGGCCGGCGCCTGGAGTTACGATATCAGAAATCAACAAGCTATCTATCATGCGGCGCGGAAGACCTACGCGTCCAATAGCGCCCTATTGCAAGAATATGTCGTGCGAGCGCCGGTCACCGGCGATATCCTGCGCATCAGCACCGCCATCGGCAGTTACGCATCCCCCCAAGGCGTCTACGGCACCTATACGCAGGGGATGGATCCGGTCGTGGTGATGGGCAAGAAGACCGGCTACATGCAGGTCCGCGCTTATTTGGATGAGATATTGGTTCCAAGGCTGCCGGCTCCCGCAGATATTACCGCGAAAATGTTCATTCGAGGTCTCAACAATGTCAGCGTACCGTTGCAGTTTGTGCGGATACAGCCCTATGTGGTGCCGAAGATCGAACTGTCCAACCAAAGGACGGAAAAAGTGGACGTAAGGGTGCTGCCAATCCTCTTCAAATTTAAGATTCCGGCACACATGAACCTGTTTCCCGGCGAACTGGTGGATGTGTATATAGGGAAAAAGTCCTGACCAGCATAAATGCGACATCCAATGGCCGGTTGATTTGGTTCTGAAGTGGCTCGATTCTGTTTTAACCACAAGGAACGCTTCGGAGCGCTTGAACAAACACGCTTGTTGGGGGAATGTATGGGGGCGGAATTCCCTTCGGGTCCGGGCACCGGGGGCCGCCATATCTATACTTATACTATCGAATCCGCCGTACCTCCCGCGGCGCCTGAGGCACGGCAGGCATTGGCCGGACGCTTCTCGGCCCGTATTGACCTGGCCCTCAAGGAACGGAAGCCAACATAGTACGCGATCTCCTTCTCGCGCATGTAGGTCCAGTATCTAATAACGTCACCCGATCAAATCTCCAGTCCCAGGAGACGCTCTCTGATAGCCCGCCGAACCGGCTCTCGTTCCTTTTCTGGAATACGTCCGATTCTCTCCGCCGAATCCGCATCGATCGTGGCGATTTTTGCAGATCGAATGACGGATGGATGAGGCAAACCGGTGGCTTGAAGATCGTGAATCTCCAGATCGCCAGGCCAACCACGATTCTCGCGGCTCGTGATCATCAACACCCAGAGCAGCTCAGGAAGCTCCCTGGAGCGGGTGCGCACAATCACCAGAGCAGGACGATGTTTTTGGATTGGGCGATTGGTGTAAGGAAAAAGGGACTTTGACGACGTCCCAGACCTCAAAGGGATTCATAGGCTTTTTCATCAGCGTCGGTGGTCCACTCGTGAAAAATTGCGAAGGGATCATCTTCCGCCGAAGCCGCCTTCTTCAGGACGACACGGTCGTCCTGGATCTCGTAGACGATTTCGTCCCCTTCATGCAGGCGCAATGCTGCGCGTATCGGTTGAGGGATGGTGGTTTGGGCCTTGCTGGTCAGTTTGCTCGTGATCATGGACGGGTTACTCCCGGATGCTGGACTGGTGTTGTAAGAATTATCCTTACAAAGGGTGGGCAGGGCAACTGTGGATATCAACGGCCATGACCGAGATCACCCTCCTCGTCATACCTGAGGCAATAGATAAGGAACACAGCGCGCCATTCGATGGATTCGTCTACATGGCCCTTGTGCTGGGCGTGGCTTTCAGCAGCGCCGCCACCTCACCGCTGTTCGCCGCATCGCCGTTACTCACCTACGGAGTGGGCCATTGCTCGGCTATCTTCGCGATCGGTTCAGCCATCGACACAGTGCAGCGCTACCTGGACTGGAACGAGCGCAGCCACGCCGCATTGCGTTTTCGCCAGATTTGTGGCTTGTTGGTGATGGGTGCCAACCTATACTTATGCTGGCGGCGTTGTCCGCCTGCATCATCAAGGGCATCGAACGGGTGGCGTCGGTGCTGAAGTTCGATCTGCGCGGCGTGGACGGCGTGCGCCAGGACGAGCCACCGAAGATGGAACCCATCACTTACGAAATCATCGTAGATAGCGACGAACCAGAGCGGCGCCTCGAACTGCTGCACGACAACGTGAAGAAATACGCCACCGTGTTCAACACGGTGGCGCCGGGCACGCGACTTTCCGGCGTGTTACGGCGCAAGGGCTGAGCCATTTCTGGGGGGAGAGGCAGCGCATTACCGAGAGTGAGGCGGTTCGGTAAACCGGCGGTGTTGTGCAGGGGAACGCGGGCGAACGGGCGAGCACCACTTTTTACACGCGTCCCCTCGGAGACAGCATCAGTCATTCATCCATGAACTTTGAGTGGTAGTATTCCATGTGTTTTTTTGTACATTCAGAAAAGGGCGAATGCTGTCATGTACCGTCATGCGGCATCATGCAAGCGCAATGCAGAAAGTAAACCAGACGTAACCCAAAAAGAAAAAAACCGCTTAGCATAATTTCTAAGCGGTTGATTCTTTTGGCTCCCCGGGACAGGCTCGAACTGCCGACCTAGTGATTAACAGTCACCCGCTCTACCGACTGAGCTACCGGGGAAAAGTGCGCGTATCCTAGCCTTCCGTGCCGCGCGCGTCAAGGACCAAGCGCCCGCTTTTCTCTGAGCCACAGAGCACGCCCGCCTTGCCAAATTACGACATTTCGGCTATCTACTTTTTTAGAGAAAAAAGAAGGAGGAAGACGCCGATGCGAAGGCAAAGCATTATGTTACCGGTCGGTCCAATAAAAGGTG
Organism: Pseudomonadota bacterium; assembly: GCA_021818125.1. Lineage (GTDB taxonomy): Bacteria > Pseudomonadota > Gammaproteobacteria > Acidithiobacillales > Acidithiobacillaceae > Acidithiobacillus. The sequence continues at coordinate 7,252 of JAKAFG010000021.1, forward strand.
GGGGTGGACTCCTCCTGTTATTGATTCTGACCCTCAGCGGCTGCGCCTCCATGACGCCGCACTCAGCATATCCACCGGCAAACCCGTCTCCCGACAACGCGTCGTCCGCTTACGACAGCCGCGCGGAAGCCACCACGCTGGATGCCGTGCTCGTACATACCATCGCAGAAATTGGCAAGCCATATCAATGGGGTGGAGAAAGCCCCCGGACAGGATTCGACTGCAGCGGGTTCATTCAATATGTATTAGGTCGCGCCGGAGTAACGATTCCCAGGACCTCTTTTGCCCAAGCCGAAGCGTTGCCAGCGGTAAGCCTCAACCGCATTCGCCCCGGCGACCTGGTGTTTTTCAACACCATGGGCCAGCCCTTCTCCCATGTGGGCATCTATATCGGCGGCAATCAGTTCGTCAGCGCCTTGAACCGGCAGCAAGGTGTCGCTGTGCAGAGCCTGCGGATTCCCTACTGGGCGGAGCGGCTGGATGGCGTGCGACGTCCGATGCCTACCGAGTTACTGGCGATGCGGGACAACTAAATGCATAAAAACTGGGCGTTATTTCCGAAGACCATATTGGCCACTGTGGTAACCGCAGTTTTATCGGCATGCGCGACCAATGTCGGCGCGGTGAATCAAGCGGCCGCACCGGCAATCGCCACACCCCCGCTGCCGTTGCCCGCGGTACCCATCCCCGAGCAACCCAGCACTGCGGTCATGCCAGGGACCGGCAACACCTGCATCAGCAATGTGGCGTTCCCCAATTTTCCCCAGCAATATCAGGAGCGGATGCAGAAAATCGCCTGCCACCTGCAGGAACGGGATGGCCTGCCCGCCAGCTATGTGATCCCCACCCTGCAAGACGCCAGTTTCAACGCCCGCGCAGTGGCACTGATGACACCCCCGCCCCCTTCCGCAACACCTGCGCCGCCTTATCCCTGGTGGCGCTACCGGAATCGTTTCCTGCGTCAGAACCGTCTGAATCAAGGCGTGCAATTCTGGCGGGATCATGCCGCGCTCCTGCAAGCGGTCAGTCAGAAATATGGCGTTCCTGGACCGATTTTGATGGGCATTCTCAATATTGAAACGGGCTTCGGTTCCTTTCAGGGCGGATTTTCAGTGCTCAACAGCAACTTGAGCCTGGCATTGGCGTTACCTGGCCGGCGGCGGTTTTTTCTGCATCAGACAGCGGAGACCCTGAAGCTCGCGCAGCGTTTAGGTGTTCCCCCAGGAACACTCCAGGGTTCACAGGCCGGCGCCATGGGCATGTCCCAGTTCCTGGCCAGCAGTTACCTGCGCTACGGCGTCACCTGGAATGACCCGCCGGGCGGACCCATGCCCAACCTGTGGCAGTCGCCTGCCGACGTGTTGGCTTCCACCGCCAACTTCTTCCGCGGCCACGGCTGGCAGCCGGGACAGCCGGTGCTGGGCCGGGTGTCCGGCGATCAGGGCGCTGACGTGGCGTCATTTCTACAAGGCAAGCACCCGCTTGCGCAACTGCGCGCTGCCGGCATTCAGCCGGAAACGGCTTCGAGACTCCCAGGATCAACGCCAGTGGGCCTGCTGCGCTTGCAGACAGAGCGTGGCCCGACACTGTTCATCGCCTACCCGAATTTCTACGCCATCATGGGTTACAACCCGAGCACTTATTACTCGGCAACAGTCTGGGCCTACGCCGAAGCGATCAAGCGGGTTATCAACGGCTGATCCGGGGCCATATCACGGGCGCCACGACATTTGTCGGACGCCGCTGCCCTTGTGCTAATATGGCGCCTTCCCTTTCCAGAAAGGATGGAGTCCGGTGTGGCGTTAGAAAAATCGGGAGTGCAATCTGTCGATCTGATTATTCATGCGCGCTGGATCGTGCCGATTCGACCGCGCAGCGTACTCCACGATCACGCCCTGGCGGTGCATGACGGACATATCGTCGCTATCGGCCCCGCCGAAGAAATCCGCGCGCGCTACACCGCAGCACACACTACGCAGCTCGACCACCATGTGCTGATGCCCGGTCTGGTCAACGCCCATACCCATGCGGCCATGACCCTGATGCGCGGACTCGCGGATGACCTCCCGCTGATGACTTGGCTGAATGAACATATATGGCCCGTAGAAGGCCGTTTTGTCAGCCCGGAATTTGTGGCCATGGGCACGGAACTGGCTGTCGTGGAGATGCTGCGCGGCGGCACCACCTCCTTCAATGACATGTACTTCTTCCCTGAAGCCGCGGCGGAGGTTGCCCAGCGCATGGGCATGCGAGCCACCATCGGGCACGTCATCATTGATTTCCCCACCGCCTATGCGGCCAATGCCGATGCCTGCCTGCAGGCGGCAGCGGACTTATTGCCGCGCCTGCGCCAGATGCCCCTCATTCACCAGAGTATTGCACCCCATGCGCCTTACACCGTCGGTGATGCGGGCTTGCGCGGGGCACGCGACCTGGCCAAAGTGGAAGACCTGCCGGTGCACATGCACGTCCACGAAACCGCTTACGAGGTGCAGGAGGCCACTGATCGTGATGGCATGCGCCCACTGGCGCGCTTGGCCAGACTGGGATTATTGGACCAGCACTTTCTCGCCGTACACATGACCCAGTTGAATGACGAGGATTTGGCAATTTGCTGCGACTCTGGACTACGCGTTGCCCACTGCCCCGAATCCAATCTGAAACTCGCTTCGGGGATGGCACCGGTAGCTGTCCTGCGTCAACAGGGCATCGGATTGGCTATCGGGACAGATGGCGCGGCCAGTAACAATGACCTCGACATGCTGGGTGAATTGCGCACCGCCGCCTTGCTGGCGAAAGGCGTGAGTGGGGACCCCACCGCCTTTCCCGCCTGGGAGGCCCTGGAGGCCGCAACACTGGGGGGTGCGGAGGCCATCGGCTGGGGCGCAGAAACGGGTAGCCTGGAAACCGGCAAGGCCGCCGACTGTATCGCCATTGATCTGGATCATCCGGCCACTTTCCCGGTCTATGATCCGGTCTCGCAGGTGGTGTATTGTGTCGGCCGCGATCAGGTCAGCCATGTCTGGGTAAACGGTAATCCGCGTATTGTCGAAGGACGAGCCGTGGATTGGGACACGCAGGATTTGTTTGCACGCGCCCGGAGCTGGGCACAGCGCATTCGTGAAAAGGATAATGACGCATGAATATGGATCAGGCTGAAGTCAACAAGTTCGGCGCCCTCGCCGATCAGTGGTGGGATACCGATGGACCCTTCCGTACCCTGCATGAAATCAACCCGTTGCGTCTCGACTTCATCGCCAAAGGCTGTGGTGGGCTGAACGGCAAGAAAGTGCTGGATGTGGGCACCGGGGGCGGACTCCTGGCAGAGGCCATGGCGCGTCAGGGGGCGGAAGTTACCGGTATTGATCTCGCAGAGGACGGCCTGAACGCGGCACGCCATCATGCAGATACCAGCAACCTGAGCATCGACTATCGGCAGATCGCCGTCGAGGATTTGGCAGCGGAAAAGCCGGGGTATTATGACGTGGTGACTTGCATGGAAATGCTGGAGCACGTCCCGGACCCCGTCGCCGTGGTGAATGCCTGTGCCCGCCTACTGCGTCCCGGTGGCGACGCCTTCTTCGCCACCCTCAATCGCAATCCCAAAAGCTATCTGCTGGCCATTATCGGTGCGGAATATGTCATGGGCCTGCTGCCACGCGGCACCCACGATTATCAGAAATTCATCCGACCCAGCGAACTGCTCGCCATGACCCGGCAGAGTCATCTGCAAACCATGACCATCCAGGGCATGCATTTCGACCTTATCCGCCACCGCGGATGGCTGACGGACGACGTCAGCGTCAACTATCTGAGCCATGCGCGCAAAGCAACGCCTGATGCCTGAGTTGGCTGCAGTACTCTTCGATCTCGACGGCACACTGGTAGATACCGCCCCCGATCTCGGTGCCGCGGCCAACCGGATGCGGACCGATCGCGGGCTAGCGGCATTACCGCTGGAAATGCTCCGCCCGGTCGCTTCCCAGGGTGCCCGCGGTCTCTTGCGGGTAGCCTTTCATTTGCAGCCGGAGGACCCGGATTTTGCGCCCCTGCGGGCGGAATTTCTGGAGATTTATGCCGCCCATATTTGCGAACAGAGCACCCTCTTTCCCGGTATGATGGAAACACTGATGGCCCTGTCGGAGCGCGGAATGGCATGGGGCATTGTGACCAATAAGCCGGAATTTCTGACCCTGCCTTTGCTGAACGCGCTCAAGCTGCCGGTTGCCCCCGGCGCCGTCGTCAGCGGCGACACCACAACACGCGCCAAACCCGATCCGCTGCCGGTCACCCATGCCCTTGCCGAGATGGGAGTCAGCGCGGTCCGGAGCCTCATGATTGGGGACGATCCGCGCGATATGGCCGCGGGCAAGGCGGCGGGAACCCGCTGCTGGGCCGCCGCCTGGGGCTACCTGGAGGCCGGTAACGACCCGCAACACTGGGGTGCCGACCAGATCATCCAGCGCAGCGAACAGCTAGAGTTCGCCCTTCTCCATTTCGACGCCACCCAGTAAAATAGGGTGCCCCTGGCTGCGGGTGATCTGCAGAAGCGCCGCCGCCAGTATCAAGGTACCTCCGAACAATTCCAGGAGCGTCGGCGCTTCCCCCGCCAGCCACCAGGCCGATAGTGCGCCCACGATGACCTCAAAAGGCATGATCACCGCCGAAACACTCACCGGCATCCGCGCTACGCCGAATTGCACCGCCACCGTCGCCCCGGCAATCCATAGCCAGGAAAAGGCCAGCAGATAACCGTATTCCGGCAATGGTAGCGCCGGTAACTGCTGAACAAGCGCAAAAGGCAAGGCAATCAGCACACAGCCCCACCATACTGCAGTGGCGCGGTGCACATCACCGAGGACCGTGTCCGCGCGCAGGATGACATTGCTCAGGGCGAAGGCGAGGCCAGAAGAGATAGCCAGCAGATCATTCGTATCCAGATCCGCGAGTGAAACCCCCTGACCATTACTGACGACCAGAGCCGACCCACCCACCGCCAGCAGAGCAGCAAGGCCACCGCGCCAGCCTATCGCCTCCTTCAAAAAAATCCGCGCCGCAAAAATGGCCCAAACCGGTGAGAGATAGAAGAGCAGAAGGATACGGATCACTTCCCCATGCACCAGCGCCAGCATGAAGGCCACATTGGTCCAGCCACCGAGTAGGAGCAGACCGACCAGAGTGCGCCCGTGCTGCCGCAGTTCATGGCGGCGACGCCAGGACCATAGACCGGCAGGTATCGCCAGCAATAGATAGACCGCAAAAATCAGCCACGCGCCACGCAGACCCGCCGCATTGAAATGGCGGAGCGGCCACCAGAGCACCCCCCAGAGGCTGGAGCCGACCAGCAGGGCAATCGTAGGGCCGCCCTGGCGGAGCGCGGAGGCAGGCGGAGTGTTCTGATGAATAGCGACCGTCCCATTTTGGCAAAGTTTTAATTCCGCCGTATTGTCCTGCACAAATCGACAAAATCCCAGCACCTTTGTCAGTGCCAAAAATTCCGCCACCGCCGCCAGGAAAATTCCAGGCACTTGTCATGACCGCCATCCTTGCCCCAGAATCGCTGCTTATGACAAAAAGCTCCATGAATCCCCTGCTGGAAACCTTGCAGGCTTATCCTTTCGAGCGTCTGCGCACGCTGCTGGCGGGCGTGACTCCGGCGGACAAGGAGCTCATCGACTTCTCCATTGGTGAGCCGCGTCACCCGGCGCCGGCCATAGTCAGTGAAGCGATCATTGAGCATCTGCATGGCCTCGCCGAGTATCCCAAGGTGCTCGGCGACCTGCGTTTACGGCAGGCCATTGCCGACTGGGCCACCCAGCGCTTTGCCCTGCCCGCCGGTTTTCTCGATCCGGAGCGGCATGTCATCCCCGCCAACGGCAGCCGCGAGGCCCTGTTCAGCGTCGCGCAGGCGGTGCTGCCGCATTGTCAGATCCCCAAACCCCTGGTCTTGTTGCCCAATCCCTTCTATCAGATTTATGAGGGTGCTGCCTTGCTGGCCGGGGCAGAGCCCTATTATCTGAATTGCGATGCCAGCGGGCAGCCCGACTTTCTCGCCGTAGACGAATCCGTCTGGGCACGCACCGCGCTGCTTTACGTCAACTCGCCCCACAATCCCACGGGGGCGACCCTGTCACTGGAAACCCTGGGCTGGTTGATCCGCAAAGCCCGGCAACACGGCTTCGTGCTCGCTGCCGACGAGTGCTACAGCGAACTCTATCCCGAGGGAGATGCGCCCGCGGGCATTCTGGAGGCGGCGGCGGCGACGGGCAGTCTGGCGCAGGTGCTGGCTTTCCACAGTCTCTCCAAGCGCTCCAGCATTCCCGGTGCGCGCAGTGGTTTTGTCGCGGGTGACGCGGATATTCTCAAGGCTTTTGTCCGTTACCGGACCTATCTGGGTGCCGCCACCCCACCCTTCATTCAGGCCGCCGCCATCGCCGCCTGGCAGGATGAGCAGCATGTGCAGCATACCCGTGCCGATTATGCCCGGAAGTTTGCCGCCGCCCATGATATTCTCAGTGCGGTGCTGCCGGTAGAAACGCCCGCCGGCGGCTTTTATCTCTGGCCACGGGTAGGGGATGGCGAAGCCTTCGTTCGCGCCCTCTACGAGGCAGAGCATGTACGCTGTCTGCCCGGCGCTTATCTGGCGCGGGATGCCCACGGCGCCCACCCCGGTAAGGATCGGGTCCGCATCGCGCTGGTCGGCAGCCTGGAAGATTGCGTCGAGGGCCTGCAGCGCATGCGTCACTTTATGGAACAGCATCCCATTTCGACCATTAGCAAACCTTAATCAAGGAGTTCGCGTGAGCCAGAGTCTTGCCACCATTATCGACGCCGCCTGGGAAAACCGGGCGGAGATTTCCCCCAAGCAGGCTCCGGCTGAACTGCGGGAAGCCGTGCATCAGACCATCGAAGGGCTGGACAAGGGCGTCCTGCGGGTGGCCGAAAAGCGCGATGGCCAATGGGTCACCCATCAGTGGATCAAGAAGGCGGTGCTGCTCTCCTTCCGTTTGCAGGATAATGCCCGTATTCCGGGGGCCGAGACCAATTTTTACGACAAGGTGCCGGGCAAGTTTGCCGACTATAACAGCAACGATTTTCGCACCGGCGGTTTTCGGGTGGTGCCGCCCGCCACGGCGCGGCGCGGGGCCTTTATCGGCCGCAACTGCGTGCTGATGCCCTCTTTCGTCAACATCGGCGCCTATGTGGATGAAGGCACCATGGTGGATACCTGGGCTACCGTCGGCTCCTGTGCCCAAATCGGCAAGCATGTGCATCTCTCCGGCGGTGTGGGCATCGGTGGCGTGCTGGAGCCCCTGCAGGCCAACCCCACCATCATCGAGGACAACTGCTTCATCGGGGCCCGCTCGGAAGTGGTGGAAGGCGTGATTGTCGAGGAGGGCTCGGTCATCTCCATGGGCGTCTTCATCGGCTCCAGCACGCGCATTTATGATCGTGCAACCGGCGAGATCACCTACGGACGGGTGCCCGCAGGTTCAGTGGTGGTCTCCGGCAGCCTGCCTTCCAAAGACGGCAGCTACAGCCTCTACTGCGCCGTCATCGTCAAGCAGGTGGATGCCAAAACCCTGGGCAAAGTCGGCATCAACGCCATTCTCCGTGACGTCTGAGGGGCGCCCCGTGGGCAAAAGTGCCGTACTGGCGCTGGCTGAGGACCTGATTTCCCGCCCTTCGGTGACCCCGAAGGATGCAGGCTGTCAGGATATGATGATCGCCCGGCTGGAGGCTATCGGTTTCCGGGTGACACGCCTGCCCGCCGGGGGGGTGGAAAACTTCTGGGCGGAGCGGGGCAACGCCGGTCCGTGTCTTTGTTTTGCGGGACATACGGATGTGGTCCCCAGCGGCCCGCTCGCAGAATGGCAGAGCGACCCCTTTCAGCCGACCATCCGCGACGGCCTGCTCTACGGACGTGGCGCCGCCGATATGAAGGGCAGTCTTGCTGCCATGGTGGTGGCGGCAGAGCGTTTTGTCGCCCTGCATCCGGGGCACTCCGGGCGTCTGGCCTTTCTGATCACTTCCGATGAAGAAGGCATCGCCACCCATGGCACACGGCATGTGGTGGACTGGTTACGGGAACATGGGGAGACCATCGACTGGTGCGTGGTGGGCGAACCCTCTTCCGAAAACATGCTGGGCGATGTCATCAAAAATGGCCGGCGCGGCTCGCTGAACGGACATCTGACCGTGCAGGGTATACAGGGTCATGTAGCCTACCCCGACAAGGCCGATAATCCCATCCATCGCGCTTTTCGCCCACTCGCGGATCTCGTGGATCAGACTTGGGATGCGGGGAATGATTTTTTCCCGCCCACCCGTCTGCAGTTCTCCAATATCCATGCGGGTACCGGGGCTAACAACGTCATTCCCGGCCAGTTGCAGGCGGATTTTAATTTCCGTTTTTCCACAGAGTCCACGCCGGAATCTCTGCAGGCGGGGGTCCACAAAATTCTTGACGCCTCCGCCATCCGCTACACCATTGACTGGCAGTTGTCCGGTCCGCCCTTCTTTACCGCGCCGGGGACTTTGGTGGCCGCCACCCAAAAGGCCTTACAAGCCGTAGAACAGCACGAAGCCCAGCTTTCTACCGGCGGCGGCACCTCGGACGGACGCTTCATCGCCCAGTTGGGCGGGCAAGTCGTAGAACTCGGACCCATCAATGCCACCATCCACAAGATCAACGAGTGCGTCGCCGTTGCCGATCTGGAGCATCTGTCCCAGATCTATACGGAGATCATGGTGTATCTGCTGGGGGCGGCGGATGGCCATTAGGCGCGTGCGACATACCCTCTACGCGCTGGCGGGCATGGGGACTCTGGCACTGAGCGAAGGAACCGCATGATGTCACAACGTATATGGCCCAATTTCTATATTGTTGGTGCGGTAAAGAGCGGCACGACTTCGCTCTATGCGTACTTGCGGCAACATCCCCAGGTTTTTTTGCCGACGATGAAAGAACCGCATTTCTTTACCCGGCCCCATCCTTCTCCCGAACAGACCCATCTGATTCAGTACGTAGCCAACATCGAGCAATATCAGCATCTCTACCGGGGCGCAAATCAGTTTCCACGTATCGGGGAT
>JAKAFG010000022.1 GCA_021818125.1 Pseudomonadota bacterium
GGATATTCATGATGCGGATTCCAGAAGGCTGGCCAGGCCAGCGACGAGGAGGTCGATTTCTGCCTCTTGCAGAATCAGCGGCGGCAACAGACGGATCACCCGTTCGGCAGTGACGTTGATGAGCAGGCCGGCCTCCAGGGCGCGTTCCACCAGACGCTCGGGCTTATGGGCCAGTTCGATACCCACCATCAGGCCCATGCCGCGCACCTCCACCACCTCGGGATGCTGGCCGAGACGTTCGCGCAGACGCTGACGGAGCAGGACCCCCATTTGTTCCGCATGGGCGGGGATGGCCTCTTGCTGCATGGTGTCGAGCACGGCCTGGGCGGCGGCGCAGACCAGAGGCCCGCCGCCGAAGGTGGTGCCGTGTTTACCTGGTCCGAAGAGCGCGGCGGTCGGCTGGCGGGCCAGCATGGCGCCGATGGGTACCCCGTTGCCCAGCCCTTTGGCCAGGCTGAGCACGTCGGGCCGTAAGTCGGGAATTTGCTGATAGGCGAAGAAGGCCCCGGTACGGCCGATGCCCGTCTGCACTTCGTCCAGCATCAGGAGCAGTTCGTGCGCGTCGCAGACCTCCCGCAAACCCGTCAGAAAACCTTCAGGCGCCGGGCGCACACCGCCTTCGCCCTGCACCGGTTCGACGAGAATGGCGCAAATGCCGGGGTTGGCTTGAACCAGCGCGCGGACGGTGTGGAGATCGCCATAAGGGGCGCGCACAAAGCCCGGCACCAGGGGGCCGAAGCCTTCCTGGATGCGGAAATTACCGGTGGCTGTCAGGGTCGCCAGGGTGCGGCCATGAAAAGCATTGCTGAACACCAGAATCTGCGGTTCGGCGATGCCTTTGCCATGACCGTGGAGGCGGGCGATTTTGATGGCCGCTTCATTGGCCTCGGCGCCGCTGTTGCAGAAAAAGGCCGCATCCATCCCGCTGATCGCACAGAGGGTATCAGACAGTTTTTCCTGGGCCGGAATATGGTAGAGATTGGAGGTATGCAGCAGTTGCCCGGCCTGGGTCTGCAAGGCACGGGTAACGGCCGGATGGCTGTGCCCCAGACCACAGACCGCGATCCCTGCCAGGGCGTCCAGATAACGGCGCCCCTCGGTATCATAGAGCCAGACGCCCTCACCTCTTGCAAAAGCGACTGGCAGCCGGGCGTAAGTGGACATGAGTGCCATCAGGCTGGTGCCTCCCCGTCCAGGGCGAAAGCCGCGTGCAGCGCCCGCACCGCCAGTTCCAGATATTTTTCTTCAATGACGACGGAAATCTTGATCTCGGAGGTGGAAATCATCTGGATGTTGATGTTTTCCCGCGCCAGCGTTTCAAACATGGTGGCGGCGATACCGGCATGGGAGCGCATCCCGACGCCCACCACGGAAACCTTGACGATATGGGTGTCGCCCCGCACGTCCTCGGCGCCGAGTTGCTGGGCCACGCCCTGGAGAATATCGCGGGTCTTGGCGAAATCATTGCGGTCCACCGTGAAGGTGAAGTCGGTTTTACCCGCCTCCGAAACATTCTGGAGGATCACATCCACATTGATATTGGCCGCAGAAATCGGACCCAGAATGGCATAGGCGATGCCCGGATGGTCGGGCACGCCGACGACGGTGATTTTCGCCTCATTGCGGGAGAAGGCGATGCCGGAGACGCGGGGAGCTTCCACAGAATTTTCCTCATTGGTGACCAGGGTGCCGGGTCCATCCTGAAAAGACGACAAGACCCGCACGGGAACATGGTATTTCATGGCGAATTCGACGGAGCGGGTTTGCAGAACCTTGGCACCGAGGCTGGCCATTTCCAGCATTTCTTCAAAGGTGATGCGATCCAGACGGCGCGCACGGGATTCCACCCGTGGGTCGGTGGTGTAAATGCCGTCCACGTCCGTGAAAATATCGCACTCATCGGCATGCAGCGCCGCCGCCAGGGCCACGGCGGTGGTATCCGAACCACCGCGACCCAGGGTGGTGATATTGCCATGCGGATCGACCCCCTGAAAGCCCGCCACGACCACAATCTTGCCGGCATCCAGTGCCGCCCGGATCTTGTGATCGTCAATATGCTCGATGCGTGCCCGGTTATGGGCTGAATCGGTCATGATGGCGACCTGCCCGCCGGTGAACGAAATGGCGGGTTGACCGATGCTCTCCAGAGCCATGCTCAGCAGCGCAATGGTCACTTGCTCGCCGGTGCTGAGCAGGGTGTCCAGTTCGCGCTCGGCCGGGGCATCGGCCAGGGCGCGCGCCAGTTGCAGGAGGCGGTCCGTCTCGCCCGACATGGCGGAAACCACCACCACCACCTGATGACCGGCGCGATGACTGGCCGTGACCCGTTCCGCGACGGCCCGGATGCGTTCCACGCTGCCCACGGAAGTACCGCCAAATTTCTGTACGATGAGTGCCATTTTCAGTGATTGTATGAAAAATTAAGGGCAAATGATAAATCGTTGCGGCGGGGTCTGTACAGGACGAACTGCGGACGCCCTTTGCGGCGCGGCGCCCGCCCGGCTTCAACGCTGCAGGAAGCGCATTTTCAGCATGAACCCCACAGAAGAAGCGTGCGGGGGGAGGATTCGGCCCCGTACCGCCGCGCCCGCCGTGAGCTCAGCGATCGGCTACGGAGTCTGGCGCCGGTGCGGCTTTGGGCTTTTTGAGCAGGGAATACACAGGGCAGTAACCGATCACGCCGGTGGCGATGAGGAGCAATCCGGAAAAGGTCCATTCCTTGTAGGGGAAGGGATTGACGAAATAAACCAGAAAAATGATGGCGCCGAAGTAAATACGCAGCCAGCGCTCGGTAGTGTTCATGTTTTTGACGACTTTCATGGTCCTGCGCCTCCGCAAATCAGAGAACCACATGCGGATTAAACTATAGGTCTGATCGGGGTGCCCCGCAACAACATCCCGAATTCCGCGATGGATATTAGTGCCTGGCGCACAGCCTCTAATACCCTGCTTCACTCTGGTGTCTGAAGGCCAGCACCGTGACTGCATCTCACCTCGGCAGCAGCGTGTCCACCTTGTGTTGGACGATGCGGTCCCCATGCGCAGCGGCTTCTGAGAGCCACTTCAGGCCCAGTGCAATGTGCAATGCCGCGTGCGTATCTCCCTGGGCGGACATCATTTGGAATCGACGCTCGACATCCATGCCTGTCCGAGGCGCTGGATGCGTTTCAGAAGATACCCCACCACGCAGCGCATCGTCCCACCGCCATACCCTGCTGCAGCAGCGCGGCGCACCCATTGCGGCCATCGACATGGAGCTCAATGTGGTACGCAGCGAGTTGCAGGCGCTCTATGAAACCGGACGGCAGCAGCCGTCGCACGGTGCGGCCCCTACACTGCAGATCGCCTGAGCCAGAAGGTTCCGCACGCGGCCCAGCACCAGATTCCCCGTGTCCCCGCCGGAGCGTGTCGCAATGTGAATGCGAGGGCGTTGCACACTTTGCTCCTTGCCGATCCCCCGGCGTACCACTGGGTTATCTTTATCTGCGGCGTTCTCTACAGGCCCTATCGGCTGCTTGACGTCAAAGGTCGAACCAGTTATACGTTTTCCGATGTACGCAGATGCGTCACGGACGAAGCACACCCTGATCATTTTTTGGGACTTTGGCCGGATCATTGCCAGAACAAACCCGGAGAGACGTTGCCGGACACGGCAGGCAAGGGCAGAGGACAGCGGTTGACCAAGGCTTTGCCCGGGACCTTTTGCGGGCAACTGAGGCGGTAGGCCAGGATGGGCACGGGAATGGCCTCGGCGGCTCTGCAGCGGGCGGCGTCGGCACCGCCGCAGTCCACATTGAAGCCGAGGATGCTCGCCGCCGCCCAGGCGCGGAGAGCGGGCAGGTTTTGGGCAAGGGCCTGGGGATCGCGCACGAAGAGGGTGATGCGGGCGTTCGCATCCAGCTCCGGCAGGGTCTTGTCCTTGGGCAGGCCGAGATAAATGCCATCCACCGCGCCCAGCAACTGTACGGCACCCTGGTGGTTGACCACGACCAGGGACTGGACGGTAGCATTGTGCGGCTGGAAGCCCCAGACGAGGGTGTTGCCGTTAGGTAGCGCCATGTGAGGGAGCGGATAAATATCCATGCCCCGCTGAATGCGCTGCAGGAGCGGCGCCGACTTGTGGCCGGGGTTTTGGAAGATCGCCCCGCCCGCAAAACGCTGCAAAGCGGCTGCTTCCAGTGGGGCTTGCTGGTGTTCCTCGATGTCGCGTAACGCAAAACTACGTTTGGTCATGGTTTCGAGGACGCAGTCACCATCACTGCCGCAGGCTTCGAGTTTCTTTTCGAAGACCTTTTGGCTTTCCAGCAGGTGGGTGCATTCGGGGGTGCCCACGCCGGCCGCGCGGAGCGCTTGCTTATAGCCATGCATTAACGAACTGTCCAACAACAGGAGGTTGTCGGTCCAATGCTTTGGCTTATAGTGACAAATGGCCTTTTGCAGGGGGGTCTGTGGGTGACTGCAGGTAGGGGCAAACGCGTCGGGGATCTTTGTGGTGATCGCCGGGCAATTGAGAAGAGCATCCGCAGCGCAGGCATTGAGGCTGACGCCTAGGGCTGCACAGAAGCCGATACCGAGAAGTATGCGTCGTGTCATTTGGTGATCTCCTGATTTGAAGTGAACGTGGAAAACTCAGGCCCAGCGTGGACGCCGTGGGTTTCCCCACCACGCCGAGCGATTGATGGCGGCAGAGGGCTTGGGTGTGCAGGGATCCCCTTGTTTCGGTAGAGAGTTATTGTTGATCGCATCGGTCAACATCTTTGCGCGCCGCAGGAAGCGGTCCTCAAACTTTGTCCACTTCGCCGCTGCCGAGAGTCGTCTGAACTCTTCTGCCGCTTTTTGCCATTCTCCCCGATAGTAATACTGGGCGACGCTCTGAATATAGGCATGGTATTTCATATCGGTGAGTGTGGTCTGCACGGTGGCCGGTAATGACCAGAAATTCATTTTCGGTTTGGAGTTTTTATTGAAAAGCGCCGCTGTATCTTCGGCATATCCATGTTTGACCGCTGAAGAAATAAAGTCTGCTTCTGCTGTGGTTAATGTTGGGTATTCCCCTCTTTTTTTATAATATTCATTGAGTGCAGCGACGGATGCATCTTTTCGCAATCCAATAAAAGGATTGATACGATTCATTAAAGATCCAATGTCTACATCTGCTGGCTTGCCATATTTTTGTGCTTCAATGTTCATATAATGTTTTAGGCTATCTACTGTTTGTTGTCCAAGGTCCACGCCCTGGCCGACGGTGACCCCGCTGGAAGCTATGGCTTTTTGTATTGGATCGCCATTTTTATCTCTTTTGAATTTTGGCCCTAAATTCTTACCTGTTTTGACGTTGGTGCTGAAAGCTCCGGGCACGTAGAAATCAAGCATCGCACCCTCGTTCTTTTTTATAAAATCATAGTCCACCCGATCATCGGAAGCACAAGCTGCGGTCGGTTCTTTTGGTTTCTGACCTTGATGATCAGTTGCAGTCTGTGTGGTCGTCTTTTTAGGCACTGGCTGAGAAGACGCCTGATAAATGGGGCTATCATCTCGCGGATAACAGACCTTCCTCTGCAGAACCTTGAGGCGTTCCTCGTAGGCTGCTTTGACACAGGCGGCGTCTGCACCGCAGGCATTCCTCCCTTGGAGCCATTTCTGTTGTGCTATCTTGGTCTCGGTGACGAGGTAGGTGTAGTGGCCCGTGTCGGAGAACACCGTGATGAATTTGTTGTAAACAACCGTAAGATCGCGATCCAGGAGGAGAAGTTTTTTGTCTCCACAAATGGTTTGCTCGTTAAAGCTTGATACCTTGGTACAATCAATAGCTTCAGCATCGCCGGGGAGTATGGCGCATACAGTCATCACCAGGACGCCCAACGGCATTGTGGCGAATAATTGGGGGTGGTGCCGCATCTTTCTGGTCTCCTGAATGCCTATGGACCGCGTTTTAATTTAATGCACACAAAATTCCGGATCTGGGGGCGGTGTGTAGTCGCCAATGTCAGGAGTCGGTAAGGGTTTAAGCGAATCGACGTCCTCCATGGGTCCTGGGAAGTTGCCATTTCTATTCTGCCCTTGCTCCACCGTCGCCTTGCTCGGCAACCCCTCCTCCAGCACAGGACTTTGCATCCGCATTACTGCCTCGACCTGCATGGGAATCCCCCAGCGGGTTTTGCCATCAACTTCTGTCAACGGACTCAGGCGGACGCCAAAAAGGCTGGGTAGGCCTACATTCCCCAGTCCCTTATCCATCTGGTAGATGCCCCGACCAATCTGATCGATGAAGGGCACGATGAGCGGTTGAACAGCCGTGATCTGCACCTTCAGGAGGGTCGCGTCCTGCACGGACAGATGGCTTCTGCTGCCCACGCTGGTCCGGCGATAGCCGAGATGGTCCACCGGTATTGCCCTGACCCAGGCACCTGACGCATCGCGAGTCTGTTCCGCAAAATCGTCAAAGGCCTCCCGGGTGGGGCTGAGCACCCGGATAGTGGCCTGTCCCGCCGCGACTTTGGCGGTAGCGTAGCCTTGAGCAAGGGCGGACAGGTTCTGGCCGTGGGTATAGAGCGGTGTCAACCCGCGGGCCAGGGCATCGCGCATGGCCTCGACACTGGCCCCGTGTAAAGTCCCCGCCCGTACCGCCTCCTGGGTGGCGACTTCCAGTTGGGCGCGGGCTTGATAGAGCAATGCTGCCTGAAAGGTGCCGAGCAGGGCCAGCAGCAAGGCGGGTGCGGCTATGGCGAATTCCACCGCGCTGGCACCCGCCTCCCGGCGGGCGGCCGCGTCCGGCAAACCGCGCCGCGGCCTGCGTGCCACCTGCTTCTTCCCGGTGCGGATCCTACGCGCCATGATGCACATCCTCTCGCCCACGCAAGGGCTCCTCGGCCTGGAAGATGGACAAATCCACCGGCAAGCCGCGTTCGCGCATCACCTCGTAAAACTCCGCTACCGCCCCGGTAGCGCGGAAGATGCCGCGCACCTTGCCATCGGCGTCATAACCCCGCTGCTTGTATGTAAACAGCTCCTGCAACTGGATGGTGCCACTCTCGGTACCCGTCACCTCGCAAATGCTCGTCACCTTGCGCGAGCCGCAGGAAAAGCGGGTGATCTGAACGATGATGTCCACGGCGGAGGCGATTTGCTCGCGGATGGCGGTGAGCGGTAAATCCATGCCCGCCATCAGCACCATGACTTCCAGCCGGGAGAGCATGTCGCGGGCCGTGTTGGCGTGGGCGGTGGTGAGGGAGCCGTCATGGCCGGTGTTCATAGCCTGCAGCATGTCCAGGGCTTCGCCGCCACGACACTCGCCCACCACGATGCGGTCGGGACGCATGCGCAGGGCGTTGCGCACCAGTTCGCGGATGGGAATCTGGCCTTTGCCCTCCATGTTGGCGGGGCGCGCCTCCAGTGAGACTAAATTGGGCTGATAGAGGCGCAGTTCGGCCGCGTCTTCAATGGTCACAATGCGCTCGTGATCGGGGATGTAGTTGGAGAGCACGTTGAGCAGGGTGGTCTTACCCGAGCCGGTGCCGCCGGAAATGATGATGTTCTTGCGCTGTTGCACGCAGACTTGAATGAAATGGGTCATGCGCGCATCAATGGAGCCGTAGGCCATGAGATCCTCCATTTGCAGGCGCTTCTTGGAGAACTTGCGGATGGTGATGCAGGCGCCTTTCAGGGACAGGGGCGGGATGACGGCATTGACGCGGGAGCCGTCGGCCAGGCGCGCGTCCACTAGCGGCGAGCTTTCGTCAATACGGCGGCCGATGGGGGCGACTATGCGGTCGATGATGTGCCGTACCGCCAGCTCACTGCTGAACAATGCCGGAGCCGCCAGCAACTTACCCTGCCGCTCGATAAAGACTTCATCAAAGCGGTTGACCATGATCTCGGTGATTGAGGCATCGGCCAGGAAGTCCTCCAGAGGGCCGAGACCTACCGCTTCGTCCAGCACCTCTTTGACGAGGCGTTGCCGGTCGATCTCCGGGGGTGGGTTCATCCGCCAGACCACTTCCCGCACCAGTTCGCCCACCATGCGGCGGAGTTCTTCGGGAGACAAAGCACCAAGATCGACACGGCGCAGGTCCATCTGACTGCGCACTGTCTCATGGACCGCCCGCACTAGCGCGAGCCAGGGGGCGTCGTAGACGGGACGAACCAACTCCGGCACAGTTTCTACTACTTTGATGAGTGTAGTCGGTGACACGGGGATGCTGCTGTCATCTTCTGCGGAGATTGGAGTGGGCAGGTCCTCGCCATCGAAACGCGGCAAAATTTGCAGACGATATCCGGCGACGACAATCTCGTCATGGACCTCCACCGGCCCATAGGCGCGCATGCGTTCGCCGTTGACCAGCACCGCGCCAAAGCTGCCCAGTCCCTCAATATAAACCCCACCCTGCTCGGCATATATCCGCGCATGTTCCTTACCAATATTCCAGCCTTCCATGCGCAGATGGGCGTGCTCTGCTTTACCCAGCAGGCAGACACCATCGCTGGGTGTAATCTCCTGGGTTCCCGTTTTGGGATGTGACGCGCGGACCATAAACATGGGGGTTTCTCCTAACGGATAATGCCTTTGTCAGAGTTTATTTTGTACATATTTTCGAGATAATGAGCATGAGATTCCGCGTCGATGTTTTCTAACGAGTTGGCAGTGATTACCTTGGGAGTGACCAGGAACACTAAATCTGATTCGTTATCCCTAAAGTCGTCTGATTTGAAAAGGTATCCGAGAATTGGAATGTTACCCAGTCCGGGTATTTTATTGCTGTTTTGTGAAAGGCTATGATCCACCAGTCCGGACATAACCAGTGTTTCCCCATCTTTCAGGTTGATTTCTTCCTGGGTACGGCTGGTAAAGAATCCAGGCACACCTCCGACGGTGAGAGAGGGGTCAATATTACTTATTTCCGTGAATATTTTCAGGCTGACATTATTCCGGTCATCTGCTACCGGTGAGAATTTAAGGCGAATACCAAAATCCTTGAAGATCACTGAGGTCTGGCCGAAACCAATGGCTAAGGGAATCGGAATTTGCCCGCCCGCCAGAAATTCAGCAGGTTCTTTACTGCCGCTCTTGGCGCTGAGCTTGGGGTTGGCGATCTCGTAGGCGTCCCCGTTTTGCAAGGCGAAGTTAATGCGCGAGGCAACAGAAGCGATGATGCCAAAGTTGGTTGCGAAGGGGGCAACCTTCAGGGGCAAATCCTGTAGCCCTGAGCTGGGGAAAGAGAAGTTGGCCAAGGGTCCCCCCGTGCCGTTGGTCGTCGGTACGCCCATGCGGAAATACGGGTTGGAGCTGAAGTCGCCGACAATACCCGCCTGTGGGCCAGCCATGGATTGATTCCAGTTCACCCCGAGGCTACGGAAAAAGTCCTTTTTCATTTTGAGGATTTTGACATCCAGGAGGACTACCTTTTCCATTCTCAGTGGTTCTTTCTCCGCGAGGTTTACCAGGTTCTGATAGACCGCTTTGAGTTTTTCTATCCTGCTCAAATCCTCTTCAGAAAGATTCTTGCCATCAATAATGATTTTGTCACCAACGACGCGTACATGGGTATTGGGGTTCTTGCCGAGAAGACTGGAAATCTCTTCGGCAGCGCGTCCGACATCCTTGGGCGCAATGACCATCCGTACGGCGCTTTCTTCCCCGTTTTTGTACCAAAGATGTAGGTTCGTCTCGCCCGCACCCTCGGCCAGCAAGAGTAATTCTTTGCCATCGACGAGGGTGACGCTGAGGATTTTCCCATTGCCGACGGCTACCCGTTTCACGGTATTCGTCGGAATGATCTTTACCTGGCCAGAGTACATGGAAATACTCGACTGGTTATCTAATTCCAGGTCGCCTTTGGCGCAGGCCAAGGCGGGTAATATCAAGGTAACTATGGCCGCAGCCAGGGATTTTTTAATCATCTTCATCGTGAACGATTTCCTGTCAGGACTGTGGCAAGGGTGGGACGTAGGAGAACGGCAAGTATTTCATTTGGCTGGCTGGCGCATGGTCGGACAGCGCGTTGCCATTGCCGCCGGGGACAGAACTGTCCATAGCTCTGGCTGAAGGTTGCGACGTGCCTGCGGTTTGCACATGGGCGATGCTCGGGCCGCCGGTGCCCGAAGATCCGCCGGCAATATATTCCACACCCGCCGCCGCATGCGGATAGCCGATAATGTCGTGCAGTGACACGGTGCGTTTGGGCCACGCGCCATTTTTGTCATTGCCGCGCAAATCCAGACGGATTTCTCCGCTCTTTTGCGCGACCAGAATCTTTTGCGCTTGCAGTGGCGTGACTTCGAGGGTGATGGTGCTATAGCCTTCGGCGCTGCTGTTGCCCCCGTTGGGGGATAAATCCTTTCCGGTCGCGATGACTTTCAGGTTTTGTCCCAAAAAGCGCACTAAAGCCCCCTCCGGGGCTGCGGGCGTCATTTGCACGTTGGTGATGGAGCCTGCGGCGGCATTGGCGCGGACGTCCGCTTGGGTAATCCACAACATGTCGACGCGATCCCCCGGGCGGAGCATTTTGTCCATGGAGTTTTCGGAGTTCACAGAAATCGTCAGCGCGATATGCTGGCTGTCCAAAATGTCCGCAGGACTCTCCGTGGAACTGAACATGGAGAGCGTTAGCGGTTTACCGCGTTCGGCAGGGAAAAGTAACCGTTTGTACTCAATTTTATTGAAATCGGTATCCATGACGACGCCGCCCGGCGCACTGTCTGCAGGAATGTTGCGCCGCGCGACCATGGACAGGGTAAGCACCGTCTTGGCAGGCAGATTTTCGATGGGCACTACCACCGGAATGATGCTTTCCTTTTTAGAGGACAACTCGCGGAGCAGTCGCTGCTTCAGGGCGGACTCTTGGGCATCCAGGGACTGCACGGCGAGGAAGGCCGCACCCAGGCCTGCCGAAATGGCGACGGCGAGCAAAATCCAGCCGGTAAGCGCACGGCTTTTCTTTTGCAGCACCGGTGGTGTGGACTCGGGTTTGATTGGGGTCGACACGGGAACTCCTCAGAAGGGCAGGGTGGCGATGGAGGCAGCCCAGGAAAAATCGCTGGAAAATTTACGCAGCGCCTCCATGATCTGGGCAATGGGACTGGGGTCGCCGACATACAGCAACCCGAGCGCGAAGACCGCAACAATGGCGTACTCAATACTGGACTGGCCTTTTTCGTCCATGGACGTGTGCTCCCTACCGTTGATCCAGGACGATGACTAAGCGGCTTTTACCGGTACCATCCTCGCCAATAACGACGTCGAGCCGACGATTGCCCTTATTCATGGCGATCACGGAACCGTTGTTACGCATGGCCGGTGCCGGTTGCCACTGTTGTGCGAGCAATGCTCTGTCCAGTGACGCGCGAAGGTTGGCGGCTGGTGTATCGACACGCACGTGCAGTACCCGTCCACGGATGCCAGCATCGCTGCTCTCCACGTCCTGAAGCACCTGGGCATTGGTGGGTAAGGGCAGATCGTCGGGCAGGGCGTCGCGTTCGGTTTTCTGATTCATGCGCAGACTGGTGAGTGTGCCGTAGGCCGAGTCTCCTTCAATATGCCATTGACTGGTCAGAGAATAAGGCGGAGTAATGCAGCCCTGAATATGCTCGTTGCGGAGCTGATTTTCGGTGTAGGAGCCTCCCAGTTTCGCGCAGGCTTCTACGAAATAGGAACGCAGCCGCTCCTCCTCCGCACCCACATGGAATTGCACGGCCCTCATATCCACGCCATTAATTTTGAGGTGGCTGGACAAAGGCTCCATGACGGCATTTTCGGGGGCGGGCAGGAGCGGCGCATTGTCGGTGGCGACCGCAATAGCCGGGCTGGTGAGGAAAAACGCCACGCACAGCATGCTAGCTCGAAGCTTCATCTATTTGCCTCCACTGGGGTAAGGTTGAAGGCGATCGCCATACTGCACCTCGGGGTCGATATGCCCGAACTCCAGGCGATTCAGCTCAGGGAACAAAAAACCGCCCACGGACTTGACGGTATTCATTGCACCGTTATCCAGGTAAGCGGTGGGCAGGAGTTTTTTGACGATGCGCACTTCTTCGGTGGGACCATTCGCGGTCCAGGCATCCGTGAGCACGGCTGCCTGCGCCGCAAATTGCGGTCCTCGAGCGAGCGGGTTGTCGGGCAGGTAGGCGTATCCCGGCAGCCCCTCCAGTTGAACCCCGACAGTGGCGACCGTCGGTCCCGTCATGCGCAGGGGGATGTCGGTCAGTTTCATGAGAGTCCCTAAAAACTTCATGGATACGCCCGTGGATATGGGCTCTTCGTGAGTGGCCACCTGGATATTGGCGAGGTCGTGCAGCAGGGGCTGTCCATCATGTCGGGCCAGAATCGGATCTACGTTTTGCCCGCTCCCCGTATTGGCATCCGATAAGCCCGCATTGTGCGGGCCAAAAAACCGCACGGCCGCCTCATTACGCAGGTCTGCATCGCTCTTGATGGCCAACCATTCTCGTCCCTGTGGTGGCTGGTCCCGCCATACGGTGCGTTCCCACGCCACATAACGCGCCGCCTCAATCGTGCGTAATTGGGTGAAGCTCCATTTGCCGGTATAGATCACCAGAAAAAAGAGCGGGATGAGTGCGAAAGCCGCCACCACAACGAATTCGGTGAGGGATTGGCCGCGTTCGTCGGGCTGGTTTCCCAATATGGTTGCATATTTTTTGTAAAACACCATGCAACCTTTTTCTGCTTTGGTAGCGACAGCGAAGCTAAGGCAGTTAATCACAGAAGTCATTAGTAGCATGTGACGTAATTTGAAAGCTGTTTTTTCCATGAGCAAGTCCTCTTTACTACTGCAATCCCAGCAGGGCGGCATATCGCGAACGGTCTGTTGAGGTTAAATCCACAAGACGTGCCTCCCAGAATGGGCTGAAGAGGTTCCCACGCTCGTAGTGGCGATCAGTGCGTTGCCATAGCGAAGCCGGACGTCGAAAATAGACCTGAGCCTTGGCAATTGCGCGCACCTGCCCGCTTTGTGCGGTTTGCGGCAGCGCTAAATTCATCTCCTGCTGCGCTGCATTTTGTTTGATGCCTAAAGCGGTGCCAGAATCTCTGACGGTTCCTCGTGGGTGTTCTACAACCACCATGTAAAAGGGCATGATATCCGCAGGGTCGCCGTTAGCCTTTTTCAGCGATGGGCTTGCGTGATCAAAATCCTGATATCGGGTAATCCCATTGGCAGAAAAACGATCTGCATCCGCTCCGTTAACTGCCATACCTTTCCCGTACGAATCTTGCTCATCAGGGTATTCAGATTTAGCCAAGCCGGACGCATCTGGATTGGCGTTCCAGGATCCCTCGTAGGGAGGAATGTATTGGGTTCTGGTATGTGGTGGGAATTGCTCTTCCGTAGATGCGTCGATTTCACGGTAACGGTGCGCCGATTGAAAGTAGTGATATGGTGCGTCACCCGTTGTCTGCGCGGCACCCCAGCCAAGAGGCGCTTCGGGTAGGGGTTCCCATTCCCCAAAAATCGCAAACTTTCTCCGCCACGTATGCAAAGAGAGCGTATCCATTCCTGACCAAACATATTTTCCATTTTCTGGGTCGAGCGCAATTTGGGAGGCTCCTGTGCGTGGGATATCCCATTTAATTACCCATAAGTCGGGTGGCACTATGTCACTCAGAAGCTGCAAAGGAGTAGGGAGGTCAGAACGGTTGCTCGTAAACCCATCTCGGGAGGCATTGATCATATACGCCATTCGTGCCTGCGTACTTTCTTTATCCCCTCCCCAACGCGTGATGAGATCGCCGCGATTACTAAAGTACTGACCTAAATTTGTAGCCAGAACGATAGCATTTAGCTTGGCCTCATGATCGTTGAGCTTGACTATCTGTTCGGCCACTGCGGTCATCGCGCCCCCAGGATTGGTATTCCCACCACCAGGATCAAAAACACCGTTGGCCATGTGATAAGCCTCTTGCGAACCACTCAGCGCAGCATCGGCGATGTCCAGCGCAGGAAGAATTGCCTTAGAAGCAGTATCGATGCCTTGATCTAATGCGTTAGTAGTTTGGGTAATTGCGTTGGTGATCGTTGCGATAGCCTGTCCGACCGCAGGTATCCAAGACACAAGAGTACCCAGGCGCTGGATATTCTGTCCGAGAGTTTTTACATAATGTGACCAGGAAACCAAACTAATCGTCTGCCCGATAGCAACCTGATTGGCGACCATTGCGCGGTTGGTGTAGGAGATAAAGTTGAGTTCTCTCGCCTCCATTTGCATGGCAGAGAAGGCAGCGGCGTCGGCGGCATTTTGAGTTTTGAGTTTGGTGGCGGTGAGTTGCCCGGTGTTAAAGACGAAGAGGCCCGCGAGCAATACTACAGGGATCAGGACGGCAGAGAATAAGGCTGCCTGCCCGGATTCCGTATGCCTTTCCGCGGTAGGAGAACCGCGTTGTAATTCAAGATTATGCAACACTACATCCCCTTAATGTATGATCTGGCATGACCTGAAATGGCTTTTATAAAGTCGTTTCAGGTCATGGGCGGGGCGAACCCCGCCAACAGCTAATTACTTGCCCATGTCCGATTTGTAATCACTCATGTTTTTCTGCAGGCCTGCATTAATTGTGGCCTGTCCAGCTGTACCTTGGGCTGCTGTAATATCGGAATCCGCTTTTTTCCCCGACAGCTCCTGAGAAATACCTGCCATCTGATGACGCAGTGTTTGCCCAAAGAAAGAAAATACGGCAATACCAGTGATCGCAATAAGCGCGACAATTATCAGATACTCGGTCATGCCCTGACCGCGTTCTGCGTGAGACTTCTGAATAGCGAAATAATGTTTCATGAGTCCTCCAGAAATGGGTGGGATCGCGTCTACCACAGAAACATTCAAACATAGGCAAAAGTATTGCACAATATGGCCAAAAATCACTTGTCTAATGTCATAATTATATGAAAAATAATATTAATAGTAGCGCTCCGGTTTTGTTATAAAACTGATACAGTTTCGGAGGCGCGGCATCGCCAGTAATTGGGCGACGAGCGGGTGACCGTCACTTTAAAGTAAACATGTTTGTGCGCTATTTTTTCACTTATATATGTGCCAGATAATGTTGGCTATTACGGCAAAAAAAGCGCCGAACGGATTGTTCGGCGCGCTCAGTGATGATGATCTAGGCCTGATGATCAGTTATCAAATATGCCCTGTACCAGGCTACGCACACCCTGCTGTATCTGGTAGTTGGTCTCGCTGCGAACGGCGTCTGCAGCGGTGTTGGTCAGTTCGACAGCAGGGGTATTGGCTGCAGATATCCCGGTGATTGGGGTGGCGTTGCTGTGATAGACGCTGCCTCGTATGGTGGGTGTATGATGGTAATAGCCGGCGTGATGGCGGCATTTGCAGGCTGGAGACCGGCGATGGCACCAGAGCTGAGATCGACTACTTCAACCCGGCGGTTTTGTGCGCGCCCCTCATCGGTATCATTGCCGGCTATCGGGCGTGTGGCACCAAATCCGGTAACCTCAATACGTTGTCCAACTATGCCCTGCGCTGTTAAAGCCGATTTTACGGCCAAGGCACGATTTAGCGACAGCTTCTGATTGTATGCAGCAGAGCCCACTTGATCGGTGTGCCCCTCCAGACGTATGCGGAGGGAGGGGTGCTGCTCCATAAGCTGGGACAGCGCCGTCAGAGTCGACTGCGCATCTGGCCGCAGGGTCGCCTGATTGAAATCGAAGGGTAAGTGCATAGCGAAACGTCCCTGCTGAATCAGGGCGGCCGCCATGCTCTCGCTGGTCAACTGTCCGGCATCGCTGCTGACCATACCGCTTTGCATGGGTTTGGTTTGCACTGCGTACACGGAGGCGTCCTGAGAATGGCCAAACAGGGTGTTGTCGTTGATGAATACAATAGTGCGTACACCGTCCGTGGCGCGATGTTCGGCACTGAGCATGCGGCCATTCTCAAAGTTGAAAATTTCCGCGCCGCCGGTGTAGCGGGTTGGGGCGCCCCGCCAGAGCGTTGCTGCCACATCTGCGTCCGGGGTTCTGCAGCCATGATCTGCACATTGCCACAAGACGTGAAACCCCGCGCGCTGTAATGCCTGCTGGTAGTTGCGGATGAACTCCAGGGGCGAGCGGTCTTCCGGTACTTTGTAACGAATGTACGTCACCTGACCCTCTACGGTCTCCGATTTGGCGAATCCCTTTTTGCCTAAAATCCCGAGGGGAATGGTGGCCTCGTCGTAATGAGCGGTTTTATAACTGTCAATGACGCTGC
>JAKAFG010000237.1 GCA_021818125.1 Pseudomonadota bacterium
GGCGGATGAATTACAAGCCATTTATGGGCAGGCCGAGCGGGAAGGGCGGGAACAGGGGCATCAGCAAGGATACGCGGCGGGTTATGCCGAAGGCATGGCCGCTGCGGCCCAGGATCAACAGGCTTTGCAGCAGATTTTACATGGTTTCAGCATGCCGCTACGGGCGCTGGATGTGAGCGTTGAACAGTCGCTACTGGCGCTGGCCATGGAAATTGCCCGACAGGTGATCCGCCACGAGCTGATTCTGCGGCCGGAGTCGCTGTTGCCGCTGCTCCGGGAGGCACTGCGCGCGGTGCCGGTACGGAGTGCGCAGCCGAGCATTCGCCTGCATCCCGATGATCTCGCATTAGTGGAACGTTTGATGCCGGAGCTGACGGAGCAAGGTGTGGTGTTGCAGGCCGATGCTGAGCTGGAACGGGGCGGCGTATTGGTGGCTGCCAGCCTGGATGCAGAGGTGGCGCGCCCCGACCGCCGCTGGCAGGGGCGTGAATTCGATCATGCGGCTACGCAACTGGATCTTCGTCTGGAGACGCGCTGGCGGGAAACCCTGGATCAGCTTTTCGGTGAGATTTCTACATGACCGGGATATTTGCCGACCGCCAACGGCACTGGGGCGAGTATCTGCAGAGTATACAGTCGCGTATGCAGCGGCAGCCGCCCGCGTTGTTGCCCAGCGGGCGGCTGGTGCGCATGGTGGGTCTGGTTTTGGAGGCAGAAGGTTTTGATGCCAGTATCGGAACGCGCTGCCGGGTGGCCGCAGCGCATCAGCGCGGTATTGACGCCGAAGTGGTCGGTTTTCAGGCCGGACGTCTACAACTCATGGCGGCGGGAGATTTGCACGGAGTGGCGCCTGGGGCACGGGTGCAACCTTTGGCGGGAGAGGCTCAAGCGGGGGTAAGTCCGCAGATGTTGGGTCGGATTATTGATGGGCAAGGTCAGGTACTGGATGGTGGTGGACCCATTCTTGCTCAGGAACGCGTCCCTTTGCTGGGAACGACCATCAATCCCATGCGGCGGGCGCCGGTGCGGGCGCCGCTCGACGTGGGGGTGCGCAGCATCAATGCGTTGTTTACCATTGGCCGCGGTGCGCGCATGGGCTTGTTTGCCGGCAGCGGCGTGGGTAAGAGCGTCCTCTTGGGGATGATGGCGCGCAATACGGATGCGGATGTCATTGTCGTCGGATTGATTGGTGAGCGTGGCCGCGAGGTCAAGGAGTTCATTGAGGATATTCTCGGTGAGTCCGGTCTGCGCCGTGCCGTGGTGGTGGCGGCACCTGCCGATGTGCCAGCGCTGACCCGCATTCGTGGCGCGCACCTGGCAACCGCCATCGCCGAATATTATCGGAGTCAGGGTCAGCATGTGTTACTGCTGATGGATTCATTGACCCGTTATGCAATGGCGCAGCGCGAAATCGCCCTGGCCGTGGGCGAGCCGCCAGCCGTACGGGGTTATCCGCCTTCGGTATTTGCGCGCTTGCCCGCATTGGTGGAGCGCGCTGGCAATGGTCCCGAGGGGGGCGGCAGCATTACGGCTTTCTATACCGTGCTTATGGAAGGCGATGACCAGCAGGACCCCATTGCCGATAGCGCGCGGGCCGTGCTCGACGGACATCTGGTATTGTCCCGCAGCCTCGCTGAGCAAGGGCAGTATCCGGCTATCGATCTGGAAGCCTCTATCAGCCGGGTGATGCCGAATATTGTGCCGCCACTTCAGTTGAGTCGCTTGCATTTGCTCAAACGCCTCTATAGTCGCTATCGCGACCAGCAGGATCTCATCGCGGTCGGTGCATATACGCCTGGCATGGAGCCGCTGCTTGACCAGGCGGTGCGCGCCTATCCCGGAATCCTCGCCTTTCTGCGTCAGGATCAGCGGGAATCCGTATCGCTGGCCACAAGCCAGGCGCAACTGGCAGAAATTATGACCCATTACCTGGACGATCACGCGGGAGTTACGCCTGCTTAAATATTATGAGCCGCCAAGATACCATCCTCTACCTCCGTGAAGACGCCGATAACCGGCAAAAAGAGCTAGCCCAGACACTGGGTAGGCAGCGTGCGCTACTGCATGAAATACAGAATAAGCTACAGTTGCTGGAAAATTATCTGGCGCAGTATCGCGAGCAGGCGGTCGCCGCGGAGCAGGCTGGTATCCTCAGCGCGCAAGCGATGGAGATGCGCAGTTTCATCGCACAGCTTGAACAGGTGCTTAAGCTGCAACGAGAAAATCTCCAGCACCAACAGCAGCAGGTGCGTTGGCTGCAAGGCGAATGGGTGGCCGCCAGAGGGCGGGGAAAAGGCTTGGCCTCCCTCGCTCAGCGTCTGGAAAATGAGCAGCGCAACCTGGCGTTACGCAAAATGCAAAAAGAGCTGGATGAATGGGCCATGCGCTCCTCCGCGCTACGGATCGGGCGTGTTTTTTGCTTATGATGGTGCAAATATCTTTCTGAGGAGGCGCCGGTATGGCTGCAGAAATCATGAGCGCAACCGCCAACCCCATAGCGACGCCTGCGTCGGCAGGTGCTCCGGCTTCGGCACAGACCGCAAGCGGCACAGGGCCGGTGCCTGGTTTCGCCCAGGTGATGGCGGGGCAGCGGGCGGCGGCGCCGGCGAGTGCCCAGGGTAAGGTGGGTACGCCTGAGAAGAGCGCGGGAAAAAAATCAGACGCACCACAAAAAGTCTCGCCGCACGCGCTTCGCGAGCCGGTGGGGGAAAGCGGTGGCAAAACTTTGCCGGTGGCGCTGGCTATCAAGGCGACGTCGACGGTTCCCGATCCAGCGAAAACCGGTGCAACTGCGGTGTCGTCCAAAAAGGTTGCTGATAAAACATCCGCGGCCAAAAATACGGCTGTTGTTCCCCTGACGACAGCCGTGTTTTTTTCGCCGACACTTCCCCTGGCCGCCACCGCAGCGCCCCCCCAGGACCACGGCGTATCCGGGAAACCGACGCCTTTAGGGGTTGCCGACGAGTCCGGTCATAGCGCGGTGACGACGCTGTCCAGAGAGGGCGCGGGCCATGCAGTCAGTGCGTTGGGGACGATCCATGTTCAGAACCTGAAGGGCAACGGGGCAAGCGCGCAAGCGCCGCGTCCCGCTCTGGTTCAGGGTGCTGGCGTGGTCACCGCGTCCAGCCCTTCGACAGCCGCGTTGGCGATGGTCTCCACCAAGAGTTTGGAAGTGACCAATGGTGCCAGTCAACCCGGCGCCAATCTGCCGAATATGACTGTGTTAAGCGGGGTTACTCCGACCGCAGGACCTGCCCCTGCAGTGGCTGTCGTGGCGCCCCCGGTGGATAGCAATCCGCAATGGGGTCAGGCGCTGGGGCAGCAGGTGCAATTCTTACTGGGCCAGGGGATACAGCAGGCCACCCTGCATCTCAAC
>JAKAFG010000023.1 GCA_021818125.1 Pseudomonadota bacterium
GTTTGCGGCGCCAGCAGCGTGGGCTGAACCGAGTGTAGCGCAAGTCACGCAGGCTGTGCAGGCGGGTCGTTTGGATCAGGCGCAGAGCATGATGCAGGAAGTATTGGTTGCTCATCCGCAATCTGCAGAAGCGCAGTATCTGGAAGCGCGTATTTTGGCGCGGCAGGGTAACTGGGCCGGGGCGGCGGCGGCCTTGCAGAAATCCGAACAACTTGCACCCGGCATGCCCTTTGTGAAACCGCAGGTGCTGACCTCTTTTAAGAAGTCATTGCAGAGTCACGTGAACAAGCCGGTCGGTAAAATCAGCAAAGAAAGTCGCTGGGGTACAGTGCTGGCGTTTTTCCTGGGTCTCGTCGCGCTCATTGCGCTGATATCCATGTTTTTGCGCCGCCGGCAGGCGAGCATGATGTACCGCGGGCAGCCTTCCGGGCCTTTCGGGGGCATGAACGGTTATGGTCCCAATAGTCCCATGAATCCCGGCGGAGCCATGGGCGGTATGCCGCAGCCGGGGGGTGGGCTGGGGTCCAGTCTGGCCTCCGGTATTGCCACTGGTGTTGGTGTGGGCGCCGGACTGGCAGCCGGGCAGGCACTGGCCGGAAGTCTGTTTGGACACGGCAATGAATCGGGTAATGCCGCCAGTGATAACGGCAACAATGATCTGGGTTTGATGGACGACTCCTGGGGCAACGACCCGTTGGCGTCCAATGACGACTTTGGACTGGATGACGGCGGAGATAGCTGGGGCTAAGCCGGTTGGTTTGCGCAATCGGGGGGGCATCACTGCGATGCCCCTTTTTATGTCCTTTCAGGAGGTTATGGTAGCGGGTAACCGAGCTTGCGCAACCCCCGGCAGAGGGCGATCAGCGGCAATCCCATCAATGCGTGGGGGTCCTCTCCTTCCATGCGCTTCACCAGACTGATACCCAGCCCCTCGGAACGGAAACTTCCGGCGCAATCCAGTGGCTGGTCTCGCGCCACATAACGCTCAATCTCCATTCTCGTTAGAGCGCGTAGGACGATCCGATAGGGCACCAGGAATATTTCTGTGCCGGATGCGGCGACGATGGCCATGCCGTTGAGAAATTCGACAGCCTGACCCTGCATCCAACCCAGTTGTTCCACGGCCCGTTGGGTATTCCCCGGTTTGCCGAGAACGTGGGTACCGCAGATGGCCATCTGGTCGGCGCCGATGACCACTGCCTGGGGATTGCGGTGCGCCACGGCCTGCGCCTTGGCCTCTGCCAGCCGACAGACGAGGGCCTCTGGCGCCTCGTCCGGTAAAGGGGTTTCATCGACTGCTGAAGCTTCCACGCGGAACGGAATTTGCAGACGTCGCAACAATTCCTGGCGGTAAGGGCTGGTGGACGCGAGGATTAATTCTGGCAGAGACACGCACCTTCCTCCTTATCCGGTGTTGCGCTGTCCGGCAGAAATAGCATTGATGGTGCGCAACAGAGGGTCCAGCCATATCTCGCGGAACTCGGGTGGTGCGTCATCGTTGCGATAACGACGCAGCAAGGCGAGCTGAATATGGTTGAGTGGCTCCATGTAGACATTGCGTCGTTGCAGGGAAAACGCCAAGGTCGGATTGTCGGCGAGCAGTTGCTCTAATCCCGCCATGGCGAGCATCTCGGCCAGGCTGCGCTCAAATTCTGCGCGAATTTTCTGATATATTCCGGCGGCAACCTCCCGATCTTTGGGTAAACCGGCATATTCGCCGGCGATAGCCATATCCGTTTTGGCCATGGCCATGGCGATATTGCTCATGAGCGCCCGAAAGAATGGCCACTGTCGGTACATGTCCCGCAAAGCCTGCAAGCGCTCCGGCTTGTCCCCCCGCCACTGGGCGAGCGCCGAACCCAGTCCGTACCAGGCCGGCAGAATATGCCGCGATTGGGCCCAGGCGAAAATCCATGGGATAGCGCGGATAGAGGACATGGAACGGTCCCCCCGCTGGCGATGGGAGGGGCGCGACCCGATGTTCATGTGGGCAATTTCGTTAAGGGGGGTGGCCTCGTAGAAATAGTCCATAAAGCCCGGCGTATTTTCAGTCAGGTCGCGGTAAACAGCCTCTCCGGTGCGGGTCAGCTCGGCCATGATCCGCAGGTAGTCCGGGTTATCGCTAGATACGGACCGGACCAGACCCATGCTCGCCTTGATAAGACCGGCCGTGCCCACGGTCAATTCATAAATCGCCGTCTCCAGATTGGCATATTTAAAGGAGAGCACCTCTCCCTGCTCGGTAATTTTGATTTGTCCACGTACCGTATCCGGCGGCTGGGCCAGAATGGCCTCGTAGGTGGGGCCGCCGCCGCGCCCCACGCTGCCGCCACGGCCGTGGAAGACGCGCACCTGAATCCGTCGCTTGTCTGCCAGGGCAGCCAACCGCATTTGCGCCTGATACAGGGACCAACTGGAAGAGAGAATGCCGCCATCCTTGCAGGAGTCCGAATATCCCAGCATGACCTCCTGAGTATCGTCCTGACTGCGGAGGATTTCGGTATAAACCGGATTGTCCAGTAGGGTGGACATCACCTTGTCCATGCGTTCGAGATCGTGGATGGTCTCAAAGAGTGGAGTGACGGCAATCTCACTGTAGAGCCCCTGTCGTGACCAACCGGCCAGGCCGAACTCTTTGGCGAGTACCAGCACCTCCATGATGTGGCTGGCCTCGTGTGTCATGGAGATCACGTAGTTGCCAAAACCGGATGCGCTCACTTCACGACGCAACTGGGCGATGCAGCGGAACATGGCGCAGGTTTCGGCGGCCATCGGTGACAGCTCGGGCTGCTTTTCTACCAACGGGCCGGGTCGGCGCAGGGCTTCGGAGAGCGTCAGCAGGCGCGTCTCTTCCGGTAGTTCCAGGTAGTTGGCAAAGCCGGGCACTGCCGCGAAAAGCTCAGCGATGGTGCGGGAATGTACGGTGGATTCCTGACGAATATCCAGGTTGGCCAGATGGAAGCCGAAGGTCTGAACCAGCCAGATAATGTCCTGCACCTCGTGATCGGCGATGTAGTCGTCGTTGTGGCCCCGCAAGGAGTCACGCACCAGCAAAAGATCGTCGAGGAAATCCTCTGCGACCGCATAAGCCGGACCAGAGGACTCGTTGAGGACCTGACCGTTTTCTAGCTGCCGGAGACGCAGATCAAGGCGAGTCATTATGTAGCGCAGCTTGCGCCGATAAGGCTCGCTGGGGAAACGTTGATCCACCCATTCGGCGAGTTCCGGGAAGTCATCGGCATCCCGTTCCAGCGAGGCCAGCAGGACGGGAGAAATAGCGCAGAAGCGGCTGGAATGCCCGAGCAGTTGGTAGAGATCGCTTAATCGTCGCTGGTATTCTCGCAAGACTTCAATGCTCTGGGTACGCAAGGCCCAACCGGTAATGGCCGCTGTCACATTGGGATTACCATCGCGGTCACCACCGATCCAGGAGCCGAAGCGGATGAAAGCCGGGATATCGATATCGTCATTGCCAAAGACCCGTCGCGCCGCACGTCGCGCCGCCTGATAGGTGCGCGGCACCGCCTCAAAGAGGCTGTCGCGGAAGTAGAAAAGGCCATTCTCGACCTCGTCCTGTACCTGTGGTCGGTTGGTACGCACTTCCTCGGTTTCCCAGAGAATCTGGATTTGCGCCTTTAGATTGTCGATAATTTCTTGTTCTTCTTCATCATTGAGAGATGGATCGTCGAGCATTTTGCTGGCCACAAAGATGCGGCGTAAACCGTGAAGTACCGTCCGTCGCTTGGACTCGGTGGGGTGTGCAGTGAACACCGGTAGGTAGCGCGTCTGATCCAAGAGAAATTGTATTTGTCCAGAGTTGATGCCCTGATTTTGCAGTTCGCGGAAGGTTTCTTCAAAAGAACCGATCCACAGCCCATCCCTCTTTTGTAGCAGTCGGCGACGATGCAGATGCTGGAACTCTTCTTCCGCAATGTTGACCAAGCTAAAATAGGTGTTGAATGCGCGTATCACCAGCACGAGATCATCTTGGGGCAGCGCGTCGATGAAGCGCGCGAGACGACCGCGCAGGCGGAGGTCTTCCCTTTTGTGCAAACGGATATATCCCTGGCGAAGCTGCTCTACGGCATTGAACACTCGGGTTCCGGCCTGTTCGCGCAGGACCTCGCCCAGCAAATTGCCGAGCAGTTTGACGCGGGCACGGAGCGCTTTGTCGTTGATGGTCGTCTTTTCCACGATTCCGTCTCCTAATGAATGCCACATTCAGGGGCGATGACCACCGGGTCGTCCACTGAAACTGGGGGTGCCTTGGGGCCGCCTGGGAAAAGTTCCTGCCGCGGCCTTCTGCTTCAGGCTGATGGAGCGGAATGGCGGCGCGAAATCACTTTTGCCGGCTGGCTTTGCTTCTAACGTAATGGGAAGCGTGCTACAGGTCAATTCATAACAAAAGTTGATCTCCGCCCAACCCCCAGCAGATGCAGCGTGTCGATGCTGCACAAGCATGGCATTCGATTTGTTTTTGAGTTAGTCTAATTGCCACGCAGTGCAAGGAGTCCCGCAGGCTTTTTCACTACCCTAGAAGCGCCATGAAGCATAGTCAAGGAGATAAAAAATGGCCGGACAACAAAAAGGACAGATCCTCCAGGATCCTTTTCTCAATCTGTTGCGTAAAGAGCACGTTCCTGTCGCCATCTATCTGGTGAATGGCATCAAGCTGCAAGGCTTTGTGGAGTCGTTTGACCAGTTCGTTGTATTGCTTCGCAATAATGTGAGTCAGATGATTTACAAGCACGCCATTTCTACGGTTGTTCCTGGTCGCGATGTGCGTTTGCCCTTGCCGGAAGGTGAAGGCGAGGGCAGTACTGAAGAAGAGGCCTGATTCTGGCGAATACCGTGGTTGCCGTAGCCGCGCCTCAGGAGAGGATTTTGCTCGTCCATGTGGTGTTACATGGTGAGGCAGATCCCGACAATGGGGCGGAATTTTTTCATTTGGCCACGGACAGTGGTGCGGATGTATTAGAATCGCTTTCCGTTCAGCGTGACCGTCCTGATCCGGCGACTTTTCTGGGGCATGGCAAGGTGGTGGAGCTTGCGGAGCGGGTTTCAGAATTATCTGTGGATCTCGTTCTTTTCGATCGGGTTTTGAGCCCCGTGCAGGAGCGCAATCTAGAGCGCGCCCTCCAATGCCGGGTCGTCGACCGGGTGGGCCTTATCCTCGATATTTTTGCGCGACGAGCGCGTACCCATGAAGGCAAACTGCAGGTGGAGTTGGCACAGCTGACGCGTTTGCGGACACGCCTCATCCGCGGCTGGACCCATCTTGAACGGCAGCGCGGCGGTATCGGGTTGAGAGGCCCGGGCGAAACCCAGCTGGAAACAGATCGCCGTCTCATCGGCGAGCGTATTCGCTCGCTGCGCGGACGTCTGGTCAAGGTGGCTGCGCATCGGGCGACCCAGCGGCGGGCACGGCAGCGGGCACCCCTGCCAACAGTTGCCTTGGTCGGTTATACGAACGCCGGCAAATCTTCTCTCTTCAACACCCTCACGGAAAGTTCCAGTTACGCCGCGGATCGCCTTTTTGCGACCCTTGATCCGGCCATACGGCGTTTGCAAGTCGCGGGGCACGACGCCATTCTCTTGGCCGATACTGTCGGGTTTCTGCGTGACTTGCCAACAGATTTGATTGCCGCTTTCCGTGCGACTTTGGAAGAGGTGAACCAAGCGCAGTTGCTCCTTCATGTGGTAGACGGAAGCGCTCCTGACCGTGATGCCCAGATTGCCGCGGTAGACGCGGTTTTGAAAGAAATTGGTGCAGATGAAATCCCCCGCCTGCTGGTGCTGAACAAGGTGGACCTGACAGGAGACGCGCCGGGGAATGTGTATGAAGGCTCCGGCAGCCTGGCGGCGGTGCGCGTCAGTGCCCACTCAGGTGCGGGTATACCCGAGTTGCTTCAGGCTATGACGCAGCGTGTAGGGAGATCCATGCTGCGTGCTGAATTAACATTGACGCCTGAAGAGGGGGCCTTGCGTGCATGCTTGCACCGGATGGCCAGTGTTGTTGAGGAAAGTTTTGATGCTCAGGGTATGACGCATCTGATTTTTGATATTGATGATCTCACCTGGCGACGCTTGCGTGCGCAAATGCGCAATAGCGGTTGTCAGGCGATGGATACGCCCCCTACAATACCGGCTGATGGCTGAGGAAGGAGAGCGGTATGCCGTGGAGTGATCCGGGCGGAAACGGAAACAAAAACGATAACAACCCTTGGGGACGCCGTCCCAATGCGCAAAAGCCGGTTTTTGATATCCAGAAAATCACCCAGGAGTTGAAAAAACTGGGTGGTATTTTTGGCGGTGGCCGTGGCGGCGGGCCGAAGATGGATCGCAAGTGGTTGCGCCTGCTACCGTTTCTGGTGATTGCGGTGCTGCTCCTGCTCTGGATTGCCTCTGGCATTTATGTGGTGGGACCAGATGAAGAGGGTGTGGTGCTGCGTTTCGGCAAAGAGGTTGGCATCAGCCAGCCCGGTTTACACTATCGGCTCCCTTTCCCTTTTGAGCGTGTGTATCTACCCAAAGTAGCGCAGAGCCGACGTCTGGTTTTGGGCTATAGTGGCGCCGCTGATTCACTGAATCCCGGCATGATGCTGACTGCAGACGGGAACGTGGTGGATGTCCAATTTGCTGTGCAGTATCGCATAACCAACGCCAGTCATTATCTGTTTGCCACCACAAATCCGGATCAATTGATTTCGTATTGTGCGGAATCCGCCATGCGCGAGCTGGTGGGGCGTAGCAGAATTGACGATCTGCTTACATCCGGTAAAGGCGCGATTGAGCGGCAGGCACAGCAAATCACCCAAAACCTGCTGAGTCGTTACCATGCGGGTGTTACCGTTGACGCTGTTCAACTGCTGGAGGTTGGACCCCCCAAGGCGGTCCAGCCAGCGTTTACGGAGGTGACGAGCGCACGTGAGGACATGGAGCGGGCGCGTGACGAGGCGCAGGCCTATGCGAGCTCGGTGATTCCCAAAGCCAAGGGAGAAGCCGCCGCCATGGTGACGAATGCCGAGGGCTATAAGCAGCAGGTAGTGGATCGCGCCAAGGGGGATAGCGCACGTTTCACGGACATCCTCCAGGCCTATCAGAAAAATCCAAAGGTGGTGAGTGAGCGTATGTACTTGCACACCATGCAGGATATTCTGAGCCATACCCAGAAAGTGATTATTGAGAGCAAGGGGCAGCCCGTGATTTATCTCCACATGCCCGCCAAGACTCCCGTGGCGGTCAATAGTCCGACGAACTCGGCGGCAGTCACGGCGCCAGCCGTGTCCGTAACTCCGCCGGTAGCATCAACGACCAGCCCGGCGGCTTTGCCGATCCCGGTGTCGAGAGCCAGCTCATGAAGAACCGGGCCTGGAGTTTGATTATTGTGGTACTCGCCTTGTTGTTACTGGCTTCCGCGAGCTTTTATTCGGTGCGTATGACCCAGACCGCGGTGGTATTGCAGTTTGGTAAAGCGGTACGGGTGGTGGAAACTCCGGGGCTCTATATGAAATGGCCTCTGATGCAAAATGTGGCTTTCATCGATAAACGTTTATCAAGCTATAGTACGCAGCCAGAATCGTTTTTGACCGCCGAAAAAAAGCCGGTGCTCATCAACTTTTTTGCCGAATGGCAAGTGGTCAATCCACTGGTTTTTTACACCCGCCTGCATAACGATGTGAGCGCACAGAGCCGGATCGGTGACATTGTGCGTTCTTCTTTGCGGGGTAAGGTCGGTAAAATGACCCTGGAGTCGGTGATACAGGGTAACCGTAAGGAGATAGTTGATCCGGTGCTGGTGGAGGCCAACCAGCGTCTGCAATCTCTTGGTGTGCGTTTAGTCGATGTGCATATTCTGCAGGTGGGGCTGCCTCCTGAGGTGCTACAGGCAGTCTACAAACGGATGGAGGCTGAGCGTAAACAGGAGGCCAATGCATATCGCTCTCAGGGTGCCGCAGATGCTGCCAAAATCCACGCTAGCGCGGACAAGGAAAAGACCCAGATCATGGCAGATGCCTATCGGCAACAAGAAGAGCTGAAAGGGCAGGGTGATGCTGAGGCGGCTTCCATCTACGGTGCGGCATATGGCAAAGATCCGGCATTCTTCTCTTTTTATCGCAGTCTGGAAGTTTATCGTCACAGTCTGGGTGACAAGGATATTCTCGTGCTCAGCCCGGATTCGCCATTCTTTAAATATTTTCGCCATTCGCTGGGGTCGACAGGCAAATGACGCGTCCTGAAACTCACCCGGCCTGGTTGCTGCCCAGCGGTTTTGAGGATGTCCTCCCCGCACGTACAGAGGCACTGGAGCACTGTCGCCGTGCCCTGATCGACCTTTACACACAATGGGGTTACCGCCAGGTCATTCCACCCCTGGTGGAGCATCTGGAGAGTTTGCTGACCGGAAGTGCCGCAGACCTCGACTTACAGACCTGGAAGCTGTTGGATCAGGACAGTGGTCGGCTGGTGGGTCTGCGTTCGGATATGACGCCGCAAATGGCGCGGATAGACGCACAAACCTCCTCTGCGAAGGAGGTTCGACGGCTGGCTTATGCCGGCACCGTGCTGCGCGCCCGGCCCGATCTGCTCGGCGGGAGCCGTGCCCCTTTTCAGATGGGTGGCGAGCTCTTCGGAGTGGACGGGCCGGAGGGCGATTTGGAGGTCCTTTCCCTGATGGTAGAGAGCCTCATTCACTGTGCGGTACCGAACCTGTTGCTGGATATCGGTCATGTGGGTATTTCCCAGGCCCTGGCGGACGCGGCGGGTCTGGAAGGTGCGCTACGTGCGGACCTGTTGCAGCATGTCGAGCGCAAGGCTTGGCCGGATGTGCGGGCATGGTTGCGGGAGCACCATTGCGGCACGGAACTGAGCGCAGATTTTGATGCCCTGTCGCGCTTACAGGGTGAATTCGACGTGTTGGAGCAGGCTCGCCAGCGTCTCGGGCATCACCCGGCGGTTTGCACAGCCCTGGATGACCTGCGCTTCGTCTGGGGGGCATTGCGCCTGCGTTATCCTGATCTCGCGATTCAATGTGACCTCTCGGAGATTCACGGGCATCGTTATCATACCGGCTTGTTGTTTTCGCTGTTCGGCCCGCAGCGTGGTGAGGCGCTGGCCAGTGGTGGTCGCTATGATGATATTGGTGCCGCTTTTGGCCGACGGCGGGCGGCGACGGGCTTCAGTCTCGACCTCAAGCCGCTGTTGCGTGAATTCCCGGAGGCCGAGAGCGCGCGGCAGATTTGGGCTCCGGCTGGTACCGATGATCTTTTGTGGCAGTCGATGCAGGAACATCGCCGGGCTGGTTATGCGGTTTTGCAGGACTTGCTGTGTCAGGAGGTACCTAGCCGGCAGACATTGCAGGCACAAGGGTTTGATGCTGTCCTGATCAAAGAACAGACGGGCTGGAAGATGCGGCAGCTTGATTCGTGAACTTTTATTTTCCAGTGACCCATTTGCGGAGTCGTTCGTGGCTATGAATACAAACGTTGTGATCATTGGTACCCAGTGGGGCGATGAGGGTAAAGGTAAAATTGTCGACTGGCTGACAGAACGCTGCCAGGCGGTGGTACGCTTCCAGGGCGGACACAATGCTGGCCATACCTTGGTGATTGGCGCGCGGAAAACCGTTCTGCACCTGATTCCCTCGGGTATTCTTCATGCTGGGGTATCCTGCTTTATCGGTAATGGTGTGGTGCTGGATCCGCTGGCCCTGTTTTCCGAACTGGATGAGTTGCAGCCGGTGGTGTCCGATGCCCATGAGCGCCTGTTCATTTCCGACGCCTGCCCGCTGATTCTCCCCTACCACAAGAGTCTCGATCTGGCGCGGGAGCGGGCGATGGGTGCGGCAAAAATCGGCACTACCGGCCGGGGCATTGGACCCGCTTATGAGGATAAGGTGGCGCGGCGTGCTTTGCGTGTCGCCGACTTGTTTCATCGCGAGCGTTTTGCCGCCAAGCTTGGCGAGGCCCTGGATTACCATAACTTTGTGCTCCAACATTACTTCAAGCAGGAACCGGAAGACTTTCATGCCATCCTGGAGCAGTATCTGGGGCTTGCGGAGCGTCTGGCACCGATGGTGGTAGATGTTTCGGTGCGGCTGGCGCGCTTGCAGGCGGAGGGCGCACGGATTCTCTTCGAGGGTGCCCAGGGTACCCTGCTGGATGTGGATCATGGTACGTACCCTTTTGTGACCTCCTCTAATACGGTGGCGGGAGGCGCTTCCGCCGGAAGCGGAGTAGGGCCGGCGGATCTGGGCTATGTGCTGGGTATTACCAAGGCCTACACCACACGTGTTGGGGCTGGGCCGTTTCCTACCGAGCTCTTCGATGAGACGGGAGCCTTCCTCGCTGAGCGTGGCGCGGAGGTGGGCGCAACCACCGGCCGGGCGAGGCGCTGCGGCTGGTTTGATGCGGTGGCCCTGCGTGCCGCCTGCCGGGTCAATGGGGTGACGGGCCTGTGCATCACTAAGCTGGATGTACTGGATGGCCTCGCGGAGATTCGCGTTGCCGTCGGCTACCGGGTAAATGGAGTGGTTCAGGAGGATTTGCCGGGCGGCGCCGAGGCGCTTGCCGCCTGTGAACCAGTCTACGAAAGCTTCCCGGGATGGACTGAG
The DNA here is from genome assembly GCA_021818125.1 of Pseudomonadota bacterium. Lineage (GTDB taxonomy): Bacteria > Pseudomonadota > Gammaproteobacteria > Acidithiobacillales > Acidithiobacillaceae > Acidithiobacillus. Next base: position 10,613 of record JAKAFG010000023.1, read on the forward strand.
TCCACGGCAGGCGTACGTCGCTGGGACGATCTTCCCGATGCGGCTCGTCGCTACCTGGAGGCCATCGCCGAGCGCGCCGGACGACCTTTGGCGATTATCTCCACGGGGCCGGATCGGGATGACACCATTTTACGCACGGAGATTCTTTAAACAGACGCCTGCGACTAAAGTTCACGACCTTCGGCAAACATATCCCATGCGCCGAAAATGATGTGAACGATGACGTGGGCGGTAAACCAGAGCACCGTAAAACGCAGAGTCTCCAGGCCGATAGGGATCCAGAAGGGGCTGCCGCTACCTGATAATTCAGGGCTGACGAGAAAGTCGCCGCGCATCGCGAGAATGGCCAAAACCCAGGTAATTGCCCAGGGTTTTATTTGGTCATTTTTTTGGGCTTTGCGCGCCATAAGGTGAGTCTTCTTCCGGCCACCGGGATCAGCGGCTCATGATGCGGCCACGCAGTTTGTCGAGTTGCTGTTGTACCATCGTACTGAGGCTTTTGAGCTGTCCGGCGCCCTTGCGAACGGCATCTTCATCGCCCTTTTGCAGGGCGGCAATGATGGCGATGCCAAGTTTATGGATCTGGGGATGCACTTGCTGTACGGCCACAAATTCCGGCAACTGCGCCAATTCACTTTGTGCCATGCTGTCCATCCATTTGCCGAGGCGACACTGGTGGTGATCGGAAAGCTCGGTCGGAGAGAGGGCGGTATTGTTGGTACTGATCCTCTCTAAAATGTGGGAGACCCATTGGACGTGATCCGCCTTGGCGATGGTCAGGCGGGTAGCCAGTGCCGCTTCTCCCTGCACGGCTGCTTCGCTGGCCTCAGCGAGTTGCCCGCGAACGCTATCCAGACAACGCTGAATTTCACCGAATTGTGCAGCGAAACGATCCATAGACTGTTGTAAGGCGTTCATGTGACTGCCCATGGCGTCAGCGGCTGCGACTCCCTGAGTACTGCCGTTAAGGATGTCCCTCAGGTTGCCCCGTGATTTTTGGGCGGATTGATTGGCCATACCGAGCACTTCGGCAACGGTTTCCAGTGTGTCGCCACCGCGGCGGAGGTGGATGATGCTGGCTGCCACTCCCGATTCGACCTGACCAGCGCCCTCGTTGATGGTGACCGCCGAGCTGCGGATGTCCGCAGCTGCTGCCGCGGAGTTTTGGGCGAGCTTTTTGACTTCATCGGCGACGACTGCGAAGCCGCGACCATGCTCGCCCGCGCGTGCCGCCTCAATGGCGGCATTCAAGGCCAACAGATTAGTCTGTTTGGCAATCTCCTGCACTTTGCTGGCGAGGCTGGTGATGTTGCGGGTCTGCTGTAAAAACGCCTGTACTGTTTTGCCCATGGCGGTAACCGTCTGCTCGACGAGATCCATTTCGCCAATCAATTCAGATAGCCGTTCATTGCCCATCTGTACCTCGCGCAGCGTGTTTTCGGAGAGGTCCTGGTTTTCGGCAATACTCTCGGCGGTGCTGCGGACTGCCACAACGACGGCGTGCGCCTGGGCTTGGAGAGACTGGCTCTCCACCTGAGCCACTTCAAGATTTTGATGGAAGTCGATGCCAAGCAGATGACTCTCGGCAGCGTGTTCCAGCGCCGTGACCTGGTGGTCGAGGACAAGACAACTCTGCCGCAGGCGGTCTTTCTGCCAATTGCAGATGGGAGCGACGGTAGTTTGCAGTTCTTCATCATCGGCGATCAGACGCGCGGCATCCGCATCACCATCCAGGCAGGCAGAAAGCAGAGAAATCAAAGAGTTGGTATCAGCAGGCATGAGGTTGTCCTCTTAATTGGGCTGAATGGCCTTGGCGACGGCGCGGGCCAGATCGTCTGGCAGGAATTTGGCGACGTAGCCATCGGCCCCGACGCTGTGGGCGTGGGATTCGTTGGCCGTGCCGGACAACGAGGAGTGGATGACCACCGGGATTTCACGCAGGGCCTCATGCTCTTTGATTCGGCGGGTGAGGGTGAAACCATCCATCTCCGGCATTTCAAGGTCGGTGAGTACCATGGCTACTTTATCGCGCAAAGGGATGCCTGCTGCCTTGGCATCATGCGCTAGTTGTTGCAGGCGGTCCCAGGCCTCGTTACCCGTCTTAGTACCAATGAAAGGAAGACCAAGGCTGCGCAGCGTCTTTTCGATCTGGTTGCGAGCGACGCCGGAGTCATCCGCATAGAGAATGACGGCGCCTTGGGGAATGTTGACTATATGCTGCTGGACCAGTTCGTCGCCAGTCTTGAAGCGGGAGGGGAGCACCTGGCGCAGGATGTGCTCGACATCGAGGACGAGCGCCAAGCGGGCGGTTTCTTCATCCTCGTCGAGACGCGCTAGACTCGTGATCAGACCGCCGACGGCAGCGCCTTCAGCGGAGAGTACCCGGCTCCATTCCAAACGGACGATTTCTTCGACTTCTTCTACGGCAAAGCCCTGAACGGATCGCTCATACTCCGTAACCAGCAGGATGTTGAGCCCATCGGCGCGGCAACCGACCACGGTGGGAAGATCAATCACGGGGATGATCTGGCCACGGATGTTGGCGACACCCATCACATGCTCGGGCGCACCGGGCATGGGGGTGATTTTTGGCATCACCAGCGCTTCGCGAACCTTGAAGACGTTGATGCCGAAAAGCTCACGGCTGTTGAGCTGTTGATCTTTGCCGAGGCGAAAGACCAGGAGTTCAAATTTGTTGGTGCCGGCAAGCTGGGCTCTTTCATCCACTTCACGTAATACCTGGCTCATAGGTTTGGTCCTTGGTGACTTTTCTGGGTGGCGGCAGACAGTGCGTCTAAATTCTGGAAAATCACATCACGCAGCGCCAAAATACGTTCCAGAAGCTTCTCGGTGGTTGCTTGATCTCCGCGGCTATAGGCGGAAATTAAATCCTTGGCGGTCTGGTGGAACTCGCGATGTGGTTCTGATAGTGCGACGAATTCCGGCAGTGCCCCGAAATTTTTCATACCAAAGCTATCGTACCAGTGTCCCAAGCTGCAGGTATGGTGATCTTTGAGGTCCTCGAGACGTACCTGATGACTACCCTCCGTAATTTCGTTCTGAAGTCGACGTACAAATATTTCATGATTCTGGCGCGCGCTCTCCATGGTCATAGATGCGGCGATCATACTGAGACTACTGATCTCTCTGTTGAGACTGGCGGTTACTTCGATAGACTGCTGCGCCTGAGTCTGGTTTTTCTGGGAAGCGGTATCAATCGTTTTCGCGGTATTCGTGATGGCAGAGATGTTGGTTTGCACTTCGCCAGTGGCTTCCTGCACCCGTTTGGAGAGATTGCGTACCTCATCGGCGACCACCGCAAAGCCGCGTCCATGCTCACCGGCACGCGCCGCCTCGATAGCCGCGTTGAGCGCCAGCAGATTGGTCTGGTAGGCAATTTCGCGGATGGTCTGGGCAATCAGGCTGATGGCCGCCACCTGCTGAATGAGTGATTCGGAGGCGTGATGATTTTCCTCGATCGTCTTGACCAGGTGTTGCAACGTCCTGCCCACCGTTTCCATTGCCTTTTGCGCTTCTGTGGATGTCCGGGTCAGCGTGTTGGCATGTACAGTTGCGTTTTTGGAGACGGATACAGAAATCTCATCCACACGGCGACTGTCGGTTAAATCCCGCCAGGAGGCGTGATAGGCGATCGGGCTGTCGGAGTCGTCTCGGATCACGGTAAAGTGAAGGGCAAAGGTTATTCCACCCAATTCCAGTTCAGCACTGTGCTCAGAAATGCTGCCTGCAGCCAGATTGCGGAATATCTGACGAATACGTTCCGGTTCTTTATGAAACTGATGGATAGAGTGACCAAGTGCCTGACGCACGTCGGCACCGCGCAAAAGTGGATTCAGTTGCCGGTGATGATGCTGCATGGCCCGCAATGCGGCGGGGTTCATATAAAATATGGCGTTTTCCATGGCGGGATCTGCCTCACAGAGCATCTCCAGACTCAAGAGAGGGTCCAGCAGCCCGCGGGCATATTCTGCCAATGCTGTTCTGTTCATTGATGACTCCCTCATATTATGATTATTCGTTAATGGCGGTGCCGACATTCAGGCCATCAAACCAGTCGAGAAAACGCTGCACGTTATCCCCGCTATAAATGGCGCCATGTTGTGGACAAAGGTAATCAATTTCCAGCTTGCGCACACGGTTGATCCAGTCTTTTTTTGCCGCATTGGATGGCATCCAGCGCTCATGAAAGTATTTGGCTTGGGTAATGTGCTCTTCGAAGGCGCGGCCGCTTTTATCGCGACGATCCACCCAGGCACCATGTCCTGGCGGTAAGAGCGCAGCGCCGACATCGCCGGAAAACAGCACCTTGGCCTCCGGATCATAAACATGGAAGTTTCCTGAAGAATGCAGATAATGAGCAGGAATGAACTCCAGGCGATGGCCGCCGATCAGCATATCTCCGCCTTCGTCCGGAATGTCCTGCAGGGGCGCCTCCAAAGCGCCATAATGGCGGATGAAGCCGTCCCAGAGCTTGGGGATATGCCACTGAATCTGCTCATTGCAGGCATGCCAAAGCGGCAGGCTGGAAGCAGTATCCGGATCCTGATGGGAAACAAAAGCCGCCTTCAGACTGCTTGGCGGGACCACCTCGACGAGGGCAGCGAAAACCTGCGGAAAAATTTCAAATCCACCAGGATCGAGGATAAGGCTTTGCCCATTCGATTCCATCACGTAGACATTGGAGTCGATGACGCGATGCTCATCCTGATCGTAGAGAATCCACCAGCGATGGTTGCCTGCTTCAAATATGGGTGCTGCTTTCATGCTCTAAGCTCTCCAGTTGGTGGCGATAAGTGCGGATGGCGTTGGACACGGTGCGCACTGCCTCACCCATATCGCGTGAGACGCGCATAAGGGGGGCACCCGTGCCTTCTGCTAAAGCCGCTTCGATACGGCCATTGGTCACCACATACTCTTGTTCCTCAATGCCTTCTTGCAGGGCATCCACCGTGGCGAGGAGACGAAGCAATATTTCCCGCGCTTCTGTTTCTTCCTGGGTGATGAATTTTTGCGACTGCGCCTGGGTGTTCTTGAGAAGGGCGCAATCCTGACCACGCCGCGCCATGGCCTGGACCATGGCGCTAAACGATGCCGCGAAGCGCTGATGCTGGAGAATACGCATGTGCGCCTGAATCAGGGGCGCAATGGTCTCCTGCAGGTGCGATGCGGATTCTTTGAGGCTGGCGGCGCGTTCGCGGAAAGCCTGGGCGACTACGCCATATCCGGCCAATGCATTGCCATGACGTTTGACGAGCACCATCGCATTCAAGGCCCGGCGATCAATCTCGCGCAGGGATTTTTCGATGCTCTGGCGGGCAGCAAAGGAGGCGTCGACGACCTGCATGATGCGCTGGATATCCATCAGGCGGCACCTCGCCGGTCGGTGGGGGGCATCTTGCCGGTGCTGGGGTACTCCAAGGCGTGACCGATCAGTGCGCCCGGATCAAGGATGAGGACGACATTGCCCTTGCCGGAAAT
>JAKAFG010000024.1 GCA_021818125.1 Pseudomonadota bacterium
CCGTCACGAAATCGGACAGCATCCGGCCACCCGCAGTTTTCAGGGCATCCGCATTTTCATCAACCGCGAACTGGAAGAACTGGAAGCCTTTCTCCCCCAGGCCATGAATGCGTTGCGCGCGGGCGGCCGACTGGCGGTCATCAGCTTTCACTCTCTGGAAGACCGGTTGGTTAAACGGTTTTTCCGCGCTGACGATTATCGTATCAGCGCTGACATACCCCTGCGTGCCAGCGAACTCCCGCCTCTGCCGTGGCATCCAGTAGGCAAGGCCCTGCGGGCCAGCGCCCGGGAAACTCGCGACAATCCCCGTTCCCGCTCGGCCGTGCTGCGGGCTGCCGAAAGGAGTGAACGACATGCGGCGTAGCACCATTATTTTCGCCCTGCTGATTACCGCTACACTATTCGGCATCGTCGCGGCAAGAGAGAATACCCGCAGCCAGTTCATCGCCTTACAGGAAGCCCAGGCCAGGCATTTCGCCCTGGACAACCGCTGGGGCCAGCTCCAACTGGAGCAGGCCACGCTCGCTTCCAATGCCCGCGTGGGAGATATTGCGCGCCAAAAACTCGGCCTTGCAGCCCCCAAAAACGATCAAATTGTCATGGTCAAAGCACCATGACCTATCCCGGCGCGCCCCTCCACTCGCCGCAACTCGTCACGCTTCCCGCGTGGCGGGCGACCGCAGTGTGGACGGTGGTTGCGCTGGGTTTGGCGGCGATCATGGCACAAGCCTGGCGCGCGCAGGTGGAGCGCGGTCCGTTTCTACGCGACCAGGGCGCGCAACGTTATCTGCGACACTTTGCCTTACCGGCGCAGCGCGGCCCCATTCTCGATCGTTCCGGTAAAGCGCTAGCTCTGTCCGTCCCGGTGCAAACCCTCTGGGTAGACCCCCGGTTGTTTAATCCACAGCAGGCATACTGGCCACAAATTGCCGCAGCCTTAGGGATCAGCGCAGCCGCCCTTGCCGCACGGACCCATAGCGGTGGCAGCCGGTTCGCCTTCCTCGCCCGCCAGATTGCGCCGGAACGCGCGGCGACCATTCTCGCCCTGCATGTGCCCGGTTTATACAGCCTCAACGAAAATAGGCGTTACTATCCGTCCGGCAGCATAGCCGCGCCATTACTCGGTTTCACCAATGTAGACGGGCGCGGCATTGAAGGACTGGAGATGGCCTATAACCAGTGGCTGCAAGGGAAGGCAGGGGAAGAAACCGGGCTGCGCGATAATCTGGGACATCCGCTGGCGATCCTCGGCACTGCCAGGCTGGCACAGCCCGGTCAGACACTGACCCTGAGTATTGACCGCAACATCCAGTATGTGGCATATACTGCCCTCGCCTCTGCCGTACAGCGTTTTCAGGCACATTCCGGGGCGGCAGTACTCATGAATGTACACACTGGCGAAATCCTCGCCATGGTCAGTTATCCCTCTTTCAACCCCAATGAGCGTACGGATTATCAGCCCAGTCTTTACAATAACCGCGCCATCGCCGACACTTTCGAACCCGGCTCGGTGATGAAACCTTTTACCATCGCTGCAGCATTGGATGACGGCAGCATTCAGCCCAATTCCACGTTTGATGTGAACACCAACTGCTTTCGGGTGGCCCATTACTGCATTCAGGACGATATTCGTCACGGCATCCTCGACCTCGCTCAGGTGCTCAAGTATTCCAGCAACATTGGCGCGGCGAAGATTTCCCTGCGGACGCCGCCTGCCGATCTCTACCAGATGCTGCGCAATGTCGGTTTTGGGCAGGTGAGCGGATTAGGACTGCCGGGAGAGACGGGCGGCACGGTTCCCGCATGGCGGGGTTGGGATGTGGCGCGGCGTGCCGCCATGGCTTACGGTTACGGTCTCTCCGTCACACCTTTGCAACTGGCGGCGGCTTATGGCGCCATCGCCAATAACGGGGTCTATGTCCAACCCACCTTACTGCGCAGGGCCAGCACCCCCTCCCCGCACAGTCAGCAGGTCATACCGGTCGCCACTGCGGCGCGACTGCGCGACTGGCTCGCCGGGGTGACCAGTCGGGGCGGCACCGGTTTCCTTGCCGCGATTCCCGGCTATTCGGTAGCCGGGAAAACCGGCACGTCCATCATGGCTAATGGCAAGGGCGGCTTTCATAAGCATCAGGTGAATACCACCTTTGTCGGCTTCGCGCCCGCTAACAATCCGCGATTCGTCATGGCCGTAGTGGTGCGTGGACCAACTCAGGGCTGGCGTTATGGCGGGGTAGTCGCCGCCCCGGTATTTCGGGTGACCATGAGCGCTGCCCTGCATCAAATGGGCGTACAACCCGATGTCAGCGCCAGCGCCTGGAATGCCGCGGCAGGGAAACCCAGGAGCGCGGACCAGGAGCGGCGTTGGGCCGAGGGGGCTGGCGATGCCGCACACTGAGACACTCGCCAGCCTGTTGCCCGCCACGCCTACTGCCTTGGCGGGAATTGCCCTGCAGGGCATTGAAACCGATACCCGCCGCCTGCGACCGGGCATGCTCTACGTCGGATTGAACACCAGCCATGGTGACGGTCGGCAATTTTTGCAACAGGCTTGGGCGGCAGGTGCAAGCGCAGCGCTGTTGGAAGGCGGTGAAGAGAGCACTTACACCGAACAGGGTCACCCCGTCTGGCAAAGCCCGCAGGCGCGGGCTTTGCTCGGTAGGGCATTGCGCCGCTGGCATCGCTGGGATGAGGGTCAGGCGCCCATCATCATTGGCGTTACCGGCACCAATGGCAAGAGCAGCGTCACCCGCCTCATCGCCGAACTCGCGCCGCAGCCCGCCATGATCATCGGCACCCTCGGCTACGGCCACGTGGACGCGCTTATCTCCCACGCCAATACCACACCGGACCCGGTCCCTTTGTGGCAGACCCTGGCCACCCTGCGCGATCAGGGCGCCAAGGTCATCGCCATGGAAGTCTCCTCCCATGCGCTCGCGCTGGAACGGGTTGCGGCAGTGCCCTTTGCCGCCGCCGTATTTACCAATCTCAGTCGGGACCATCTCGATTTTCATGGGGATATGGCGCACTACGGCACAACCAAAGCCCGCCTCTTCCAGACGCCAGGCCTCCAATTGGCCGTAGTAAACAGCGACGACACATTCGCTGGGCAGATCGCTGCCGCCGTGGCGCCGGAAGTCCGGCAACTGCGCTTCGGGGTAAAAAGCGGCGACTACCAGGCTGTCGAGTGGCATCCCGGAGCCAGCGGTACCCTGCTCGACCTGCATACCCCTAGCGGCCCGCGGCGCCTGCGCAGCCCCCTCATCGGCAACAGCAATGTACAGAATCTGCTGGCTGCGCTGGCCACTGCCGAGGGTATGGGCTGGTCGGTCAGTGACACCGCCATTGCCGGACTCGACTTGCCGGAAGGTCGTTATCAGCGCTTGGCTCCGGTCCCCGGCAAGGCACAGGTGATGATCGACTATGCCCACACCCCCGACGCGCTGCAGCGGGTGCTGACCGACCTGCGCGAAGTCGCCAAAGGTGCCGTGACCGTGGTCTTTGGTTGCGGTGGTGATCGGGATCGTGGCAAACGTCCGGAAATGGGGCGGGTGGCCGAACGCCTTGCCGACCACGTCATTCTCACCGACGATAACCCGCGTAGCGAAGCACCCGAGGCTATCGTCAACGACATCCTGGGCGGTATGGAACGGCCCGGTCAGGCTACCGTGATTCATGACCGCGCGGTGGCCATCCGGGCCGCCATCACTGCATCACGGGCCGGGGATTGGGTGCTCATCGCCGGCAAGGGACACGAGCGCATCCAGGAGATTTGGGGGCAGCGTTTACCCTTTCAGGACCGTAGTATCGCCGCGGAGGTGCTCAGCACATGATCCGCTATTCACTGAACGAAATCGCTGAAATAACCGGTGGTAAGCTGTTGCCCGGCAGCGATGGCCGCAAAGAAATTCAGGGCATCGCTACGGACAGCCGTCAGCCGATGACGGGACAACTTTTTGTAGCATTGCGCGGCGACCGCTTCAATGGCGAGGACTTCGTGCCTGATGCCCTTGCTCAGGGCGCCGGGGCCGTGCTGACCGGCACCCCTGTCGCGGCACCCGGCGTCTTGGTGGGGGATGCCCTGATAGCGTTGCAGGCACTGACCGCCCACTGGCGGCAGCGTTTCAGCCTGCCGCTGCTGGCAGTGACCGGCTCCTGCGGCAAAACGACGGTCAAAGAGCTACTCACCGCCATCCTTAACGAGTCAGGCCCGGTACTCGCCACACGCGGCAATCAGAACAATCACGTCGGCGTACCTCTGACGCTGGCCCGGCTCGGTCCGGAACATCGCTACGCGGTGCTGGAAATGGGCATGAATCACCCCGGCGAACTCACCCTCCTCAGTGGGCTGGCGCGGCCCACCCTGGCTCTGATCAACAATGCAGCCCCCGCGCATCTGGAGGGCCTCGGCAGCGTTGCCGCCATTGCCGCAGCCAAAGGCGAAATTCTCTCCGGTCTCGACGACCGCGGTCTCACCATCCTCAATGGCGATGACCCCTTCGCGGATTTCTGGGCGGAACGGGCGCCGGGCGAGGTCTGGCGCTTCAGCTTAGAGCATCGCCCGACGCGGGTGCGCGGACACTGGCGCGCCCACGAACAGGGTGGCGGATATCTGGAGGTGCGCGCTCCGCAAGGGCAATTCACTCTGGAGATTCCCTTGCCCGGTCAACACAATGGCCGCAATGTCCTGGCGGCCACGACCGCGGCGCTAGCGCTCGACATTCCCATTCCACAGATTCAACGGGCGGTGGCCACACTGAAGGCCATCCCCGGACGTTTGCAGTGGCGCTCCGGCCCCTATGGCAGTCGGATTCTGGATGACACCTACAATGCCAATCCGGCCTCTCTGGAAGCCGCCCTGCGCGTGCTCGCCGCGCAGCCCGGCCAACGCATTTTGGTCCTGGGTGACATGGGTGAACTCGGTCCCGAAGCCGCACTTTACCATCGGCAGGCGGGGACGCTGGCGCGGCAACTCGGTATTGAGCGCCTTTACGCACTCGGCCCGCTGGCAGCGGAAGCAGCCGAAGCCTTCGGCGTCAACGCCGAAGGCTTCTCCGAATTGCCCCCTTTACTGGCCGCCCTGCCGAGTCGCCTGGATGGAGACACCGTGGTGCTGATCAAAGGCTCCCGCGCCGCCCGCATGGAGCGTGTCGTGCAGGCCCTAACCGGGGGGAACGCCTGATGCTCTACGCCCTCTTTATGCAACTCGGCAGCCTTTATCACGGCTTTTACGTTTTTCAGTATCTGACCCTGCGCGGCGTATTGGCCATCCTTACCGCATTGATACTTTCGTTGTTCATCGGTCCTTTCTTTATCGCCCGCCTGCGCCAGTACAAAATCGGCCAGATGGTCCGCAATGACGGCCCCGAAACCCACCTGAGCAAGCAGGGGACACCCACCATGGGCGGAGCCCTGATCCTGCTGGTAGTCATCCTGACGACGCTGCTCTGGTCGGATTTGAGTAATCCGCTGGTCTGGGTGGCGGTGCTCACGACCCTGGCCTTTGGCGCCATCGGCTTCATCGACGACTGGCGCAAGCTGCGGCGCAAAAACACCAAAGGACTCTCAGCACGCGCAAAATATGGTTTGCAGTCGCTGGTGGCCTTCGCCGCATCGGGGGTGCTCTATGCCCTGGCCAGCAAGCCGGTAGAGACCAGCCTGATCCTGCCTTTCATACCTCATGTGCTGATTCCGCTGGGCATCGGTTTCATCCTGTTCAGCTATTTCGTGATTGTCGGCACCTCCAATGCCGTCAATCTGACCGACGGACTGGATGGCCTGGCCATTGTACCGACAGTCATGGTCGCAGCGGCTTTAGGAATATTCGCTTACGTGTCCGGCAACGCGGTCTTCGCCCACTACCTGGATGTGCCCTGGGTGCCGGGCTCCGGCCAGATGCTGATTTTTTGCGGGGCATTGGTGGGGGCGGGGCTCGGTTTTCTCTGGTTTAACACGTATCCGGCCGAGGTTTTCATGGGCGATACCGGCGCCCTCGCGCTGGGCGCGGCGCTGGCCATCGTCGCCATCGTCGCCCGTCAGGAACTCGTGCTGGTCATTATGGGCGGCGTTTTTGTGGTAGAAACCTTATCCGTCATCATCCAGGTGGCCTCCTTCCGGCTCACCGGAAAACGGGTCTTCCGCATGGCGCCCCTGCACCATCATTTCGAGAAAAAAGGCTGGCCCGAACCCCGGGTGGCGGTCCGTTTCTGGATCATTACCGTGATTCTGGTCCTCGTCGGTCTTTCCAGCCTGAAGATACGCTGACATGGACCTCAACGGCAAAAAGGTATGCATCGTCGGCATGGGCAAGACGGGACATTCCCTCCTGCGCACCGCCCTGCGCCTGGGCGCCCATTGCCGGGTCGCGGACACGCGTCTGCTAAAAGACGCCGCCGATTTGCGGCAACGTTACCCGGACGTCGATTTCCATTTTGGCGACCTTCCCGAAGACGTGTTCCTGGGTGCGGATCTCATCCTGCTCAGCCCAGGACTGATGCCGACATTGCCCGCCTTGCTCCGCGCCAGACAAGCAGGCATAGAGATCATGGGCGATATCGAACTTTTTGGCCGGATCGCCCAAACGTCCATCGTCGCCATTACCGGCAGCAATGGCAAAAGTACGGTCACCACTTTGCTTGGCGAGATGGCACAAGCCGCCGGACTGCGCACCGCCGTCGGTGGCAACCTCGGTACCCCCGCCCTCGACCTTTTGCCGGAAACAGGCCCCGAACCGGAACTCTATGTCCTGGAACTGTCCAGCTTTCAGCTCGCGGCCTGCCAGCGCTTTCATCCACGCGCCGCCGCCATCCTCAATCTGAGCCCCGACCATCTGGACTGGCACGGCGACTATACGGCCTATGGTGCCGCCAAGGCGCGCATTTTCCAGGCGATGGGGGCGGGAGATACCCTGGTACTGAATGCCGAAGACACCTTTACCGCCACCCTCCCCGCTCAGGTTCCGGCAGGGGTGCAACTGCAGTTCTTTGGACGGGCCGGCGATCGCGACGCCTATACCGCCGATAATCAGCTCTGCCTGCGCGCCGGCGGTCCGTTGCTGGCTTTGGATCAGCTCCTGCTACGCGGTGGGCATAACACTGAAAATGCGTTGGCGGCGGCATTGCTCGCTCGTGCCGTAGATATCCCACTTACCGCCATTCGGCAGGCCTTGCGCAATTTCTCCGGTTTGCCCCACCGCCTCGCCTGGATTGCTGAGGTGAACGGAGTGAACTACTACGACGACTCCAAGGGCACCAATCTGGGCGCCACCCTCAAAGCCATGTCCGGCTTGCCGGGACCCCTGGTGATGATTCTGGGCGGCGATGCCAAAGGGGCCGACCTGAGCCCGCTGCGGGAAGCCTGTCTCGGTCAACGGGGGGCCGTCGTCATCGGTAAGGATGGCCCGCAAATAGCCGCACTGCTTGCTGGCGTGTTACCGGTGCAAGCCGCCGACAGCATGCCAGCAGCGGTGCAGGCAGCAGCGGAGATGGCGCAGAGTGGCGACCAGGTGCTGCTCTCACCTGCCTGCGCCAGCACGGACATGTTCACCGATTATCAGGATCGCGGCCGTCAGTTTGCCGCAGCCGTACAGACCGTGACGGGGAGAGTGGCATGACCAGGCCAAGCTGGTGGTTAGCGGAAGACGGACCTGCCGACACGGTTCTCTGGTGGATCATTCTGGCCCTGCTCGGCTTCGGCTTCATCATGGTCTACTCCGCCAGCGCTCCGATCGCCCAGCACGAGACCGGCAACCCCTTCTTCTTTGCCGAGCGGCAGGGCCTCTACGGCATTTTTGCCGCTGCGATACTCTATTACGCCAGCCGCATTGATCTGGATTTCTGGGAGCGCATCACTTTCCCGCTGATGGGCCTTTCCATCATCGCCCTAGTCCTTGTTTTTATGCCATTTATCGGCGTATCGGTGAATGGCTCCCATCGCTGGATCAACTTCCTCATCGTCCGTCTGCAGCCTTCTGAATTGCTGAAATTTGCCTTGCTGCTTTTCCTCGCCCGCTACGTGGTACGTAAGGGGGAGTTGCTGGGCCGCTTCAAAGAGGGGCTCTGGCCGATTTTTGTGGTACTCGGTCTGCTGGGTGTGCTCCTGCTCCTGCAACCGGATTTCGGCTCTTACGCGATGGTGGTGCTCCTCACCGGAGTGATGCTCTTTCTGGGCGGCCTGCCCTTGGGTTACGTCATCCTGGCCGGCGCCGTATCGGGTAGCGCGCTTGGAATTCTGGCCGTATCAGCGCCTTATCGCCTGGCCCGCATCACGACCTTCCAAAACCCCTGGGCAGATCCTTATGGGGCCGGATTCCAGTTGGTGCAATCTCTCATTGCCTTTGGGCGTGGCGGCATCTTCGGAGTCGGTCTGGGCGACGGGGTAATGAAATATTTCTACCTGCCCGAGTCCTATACCGACTTCATTCTGGCGGTGATCGGCGAAGAGCTCGGCATGATCGGGGTGTGGTCCCTGGCGATGCTCTATGGCATCGCCTGCTGGCGGATCTACCGTGTCGGTCGCCGTGCTGCTGCGGCCGGTGATGCCTTCTTTGCTCTTTTCTGCTACGGCACCCTGACCTGGTTTGGGGGCGAGGCGGTTATGTCCATGGGCGTGAATCTCGGCGCTCTACCGACCAAAGGTTTCGCCCTACCGCTGATCAGTTACGGCGGCAGCGCCCTGGTCTTCCTCTGCGCGGCCCTGGGTGTCGTCCTCGGCGTCAGCCGCCGTTATCCGGCCGTGCCCAAAAGCAAAGTCGTCGTCCGGGGGGAACTCCAGAATGGCTGACAGCGTCCTGATCGCAGCCGGCGGCACTGGCGGCCATGTCTTCCCGGCCCTGGCGGTCGCCGACGCACTGCGCGCCCAGGGCGTGGAGGTCGCTTTTGCGGGAACGGCTGCCGGGATGGAAGCACGCCTGGTGCCGGAACGCGGCTACCCGCTGCATACCCTGGACATGCAGGGCCTGCGCGGCAAAGGCATGGGGCGCTGGTTGCGTGCACCCTGGCGGGTGAGCAAGGCCATCCTCCAGGCCCGGCAGATTTTGCGGCGGACCCGGAGCCACGTGGTCCTGGGCATGGGCGGTTACGTCGCCGCACCCGTCGGCATCGCCGCCTGGACTCTGGGACGCCCACTCTGCCTGCACGAACAAAATGCCATCGCCGGGCTCAGCAATCGTTTGCTGGCCCCGCTGGCCAGGCGTATTTTTCTCGGCTTTCCCGGCACCCGTCTGGCCCGCGGTGAGTGGGTGGGGAATCCGGTGCGCGAGGCTATTCGCGCCTTGCCGACACCGCAGGAACGCTTCCACAACCGTAAAGGGCCGGCGCACCTGCTCATCATGGGCGGCAGTCAGGGCGCCAAGGCGCTCAACGAAGTCAGTGTCGCCGCGCTGAGCAGCATGACCGCCGCCGAGCGTCCTGCCATCTGGCATCAGGCGGGCAAGGATCACGTGGAAAGCACGCAGGCGGCTTACGCGCGGGCGGGCATCGACGCCCGGGTAGAACCCTTTATAGAGGATATGGCGGCGGCGCTGGGTTGGGCCGATCTCGCGCTCTGCCGCGCGGGCGCCGCCACCATCGCCGAACTCGCCGCCGCTGGTCTCGGCGCCGTCCTGATCCCCTTCCCCTTCGCAGTGGACGATCATCAGGCCGCCAACGCCCGTTTTCTGGAGGAGGCCGGTGCGGCCAGGATGCTGCGTCAGGAAGGACTGGACGCCATACAATTGCGCGACGTGTTGAACCCCTTGCTGACCGACACCGCACTCCGCCTGCGCTGGGCAGAAGCCGCGCGCGCTCAGGCCAAGGGCGACGCCGCCGCCACCGTTGCGACAGCATGCATAGAATGTGCGGGAGGCAAAAATGCGTAACTGGGTCCGCCAAATCCACATGGTCGGCATCGGCGGCAGCGGCATGCGCGGCATCGCCGAAGTGCTGCTGAATCTCGGCTACGCCGTCTCCGGCTCCGATTTACGCCCCGGCAGTTCCACCCTGCGCCTGACGGATTTAGGTGCGCGGATTTTCGGCGGCCACGAAGCGGCCAATGTGCGCGGCGCGGATGTGGTCGTGATTTCTTCGGCCATTCCGGAAAGCAATCCAGAGGTTCAGGCCGCCCGCGAACTGCGCATCCCCGTCATCCGCCGCGCCGAGATGCTGGCGGAGCTGATGCGCTTCAAGCAGGGCATCGCCATCGCTGGCACCCACGGCAAGACCACCACCACCAGCCTGGTGGCCAGTATCCTCGGCGCTGGCGGACTGGACCCCACCTTCGTCATCGGCGGCCGCTTGAAGAGCGCCGGTACCCATGCCGCCCTCGGCAGTGGCGAATATCTGGTGGCAGAAGCGGACGAATCTGATGCATCCTTCCTCTATCTCTCGCCAGTCATGGCCGTCGTCACCAACATCGACGCCGATCACATGGAAACCTACGGCGACAGCCTCGATAATTTGCGCGGCGCCTTCCTGCAATTCCTCCAGCGCCTGCCCTTCTACGGCCTCGCCGTCCTCTGCACCGATGAACCCATGGTCGCCGGCCTCATCCCCGAATTGCGCACCCCCGTACTGCGCTACGGCTTCGGTGACGATGTGGATTTACAAGCGCGTGATGTCACCGTGCATGACATTGGCAGTCGCTTCGCCGTGTGGCGACGGGTGGACAGCGACTACGTCCACTGGCTGGACGTAGAACTGGGCATCCCCGGCCGCCACAACGTCCTCAATGCCCTCGCCGCCATCGGTATTGCCAGCAAGGTGGGCATACAGGAATCCACTATTGCCACTGCTCTGGCCGACTTCCGCGGGGTCGGCCGCCGCTTTGAGCTGGTCGGTACATTCGACGGAATCACCGTGGTGGATGATTACGGCCATCACCCCCGGGAAATCGCCGCCACTATCGCCGCAGCCCGCTCCGTATGGCCGGAGCGGCCGCTGGTGGTGGCCTTTCAGCCCCACCGCTACAGCCGCACGCAAGCGCTCTTCGGTGATTTCGTCAGCAGCCTGGCGGCAGCGGACCGGGTGATTCTGACGGACATTTACAGTGCTGGCGAAAAGGCCCTGCCCGGCGTCAGCAGCCGCGCCCTCGCCGCGGCCATGGCCGCGCAGGGCGTAACCGTCCGTTTCCTGCCTGATTTACTCACGGCGCCGCAACAAATCCGCGCCGAACTCCCCGCCGGGGCCGTACTGCTGACCCTCGGCGCGGGCAGCATCGCCAGTCTGGCGGCACAATGGCCCCAGGTCTTCGGGGAGGATCCCGCATGATGCACGTTATTGGGGGTCGTCTGCGCCTGGGAGAACCCATGCACCGCCACACCAGCTGGCGGGTCGGCGGCCCGGCCGACCACTTCTATCTGCCCGGCACACTGGAAGATCTGCAGGCTTTCCTGCAGCGTTTCGCCGTCGCCCCCCTCACCTGGCTCGGGCTGGGCAGCAATGTGCTGGTGCGCGATGGCGGCCTGCGCGGCACCGTCATTTGCCTGGCCAACACCCTGGATGAAATCACCCTCGACGCGTCCGGCCTGGTCCGTGCCGGAGCGGGCGCGGGCGCAGTCAAGATCGCCCACTTCGCCGCCAAAGCCGGGCTCGCCGACGCCGAATTTCTGGCCGGCATTCCCGGCACCCTGGGCGGCTGTCTCAGTATGAATGCCGGCGCCCACGGGGGCGACACCTGGAGCCTGGTGGAATGGGTCGAGGTATTACATCCCGATGGCCAGGTGCAACGTCTGTCCCGTGCCGAGTTTCAGATTGGTTACCGCGAGGTGCTGGGTCAGGGCGCGGCCTGCTTCGTCGCCGCCGGATTACGCCTGACCCCCGAAGACCGCGACACCGTCATGCAGCGCCTGCGTGCCTGGCAAGAACGCCGCGCCGCCACCCAGCCCCTGGAATGGCCGAGCTGCGGTTCCGTCTTCCGCAACCCACCCGGCGATCATGCCGCCCGACTCATTGAAGCGGCGGAACTCAAGGGCATACGTTATGGCGATGCCGAAGTAAGTACCCAGCACGCCAATTTCATCATCAACCGCGGTGCTGCCCGCGCCGAGGAGATTGAAGCACTGGTGGCCAACGTGCAACAAGAGGTTCTCAGCCGCTTTGGCATCGAACTCCAGCCGGAGATGCGCGTTATCGGGGAGGTGGCCGATGTCTGATTTGCTCCGCATAGCCGTACTTTATGGGGGTCCCTCCGGCGAACGCGAAGTTTCCCTCGACAGCGGTCGCGCCGTATTGCAGGCGCTGCAGGGATTGGGCCTGGATGCCGTCGGCATTGACATCCAGCCGGCCATCCTTCAGCAGCAAGTGGCAGACAGCAAGGCGCACATCGTCTTCAACGTCTGCCATGGCGCGGTAGGCGAAGACGGCCTGTTGCAGGCCTGCCTGGAGACTCTCGACATGCCCTACACCGGCAGTGGCGTCCTCGCTTCCGCCCTCGCCATGGATAAATGGCGCTGCAAGCAGCTCTGGCGGGCAGCCGGTTTACCGGTGACCAACGGCATCCTGCTGCGCCGCGGCGAGAATGCACCTGATCTCGGCGCCCGCTTCGGCTGGCCCCTGTACATCAAGCCGAACCACGGCGGTTCCAGCCTTGGCGTCAGCAAAGTTACGGGTCCGGCAGAACTGGATGCGGCCTTGCAGAGCGCCTTTGCGATGGAAGACGAAGTCCTCTGTGAGGGGGCCGTCATTGGCCACGAGGCCACCGTTGGCATCCTCGACGGCCGTGCACTGCCGCCCATTGTCATCGAAACACCCCGCGCCTTCTACGACTACACCGCGAAGTATCTCGCCGACGATACCCGCTACCTCTTGCCCTCCGGCCTCGGTGCCACACTGGATCAGCGGTTGCAGACACTTGCGCTCAAGGCCTTTGCCGAACTGGGCGGCCGCGACTGGGGACGGGTCGACTTCATGATCAGCAGCGACGGCCAGGCCCATCTGCTGGAAGTGAACAGTGTACCCGGCATGACCAGCCACAGCTTGGTCCCCATGGCCGCCAAAGCGATCGGCATGGATTTCCCGGAATTATGCAACGCCATACTGCACACCGCGCAGAGGAGAGTGAAACATGGTTAGCGTCATGCGCGATTACCACCATGGGCAGAACCCGCAACGGCCTGCTGCCACCACCATCAAGGAGCCGCCCAAACGCAAAATCGAGGCCGCCCCACCCAAAGTACGCCGGCCCGTTCCATGGCGGCTTTACGGTGGTGTACTGGTCGGAGGTATCGGCCTCAGCGCCCTCGCCTGGGGGGGCTGGATGGGCTGGAACTGGGTGCGCGAGCCGCAACTCATGCCCATCAGCACCCTGACCATTACCGGCACTTCGGCGCAGATCCCTTTGCCCGAGGTGAACGCCGCCCTCAGACCTTATGTGGGTCAGGGCTTTCTCTGGGTCCATCCGGATCAGGTGCGGCATGCACTCGACACTTTGCCCTGGGTGGCTGATGCCGAAGTGCGCCGGGTCTGGCCCGATCGGCTGCAGATTGATATCAAACCCTACACCCCGGTAGCCCGCTGGTTAGGCGGTGCCGGACAAATGGTGGATGATCAGGGTCAGGTGTTCAGCATCCCCCCTAGTCAGGTACCCAGTGACCTGCCGAATCTCGAAGGACCGGCGGATAGCGGCGCGAGGCTGATTGCACAAATGGCCAACTTCAACCAGATCCTCGCCCCCCTGGGCGTCAACGTGCTGGATTTGCAGGAAGACCAACGCGGCGGCTGGCGTTGCATTCTCAGCAATAAGGTGCGCCTGCTGTTGGGCAGTGAAGACATCCTTCCCGCCTTAAAACGCTGGGTGGTTATTGCCCCCCAGGTCAAGGAATACCTCGTGCCGGGGGCCACCATGGACCTGCGCTACACCAATGGCTTTGCGGTCGCCATGCCCGCGGCGGCCACCGTCAGCAGTCAGTAACGGATCACCGATCCGAAGGAGCGAAACGAAATGAAACGCAGCAATCCGGAACTCATCGTCGGTTTGGACATCGGCACCTCCAAGGTCGCCTGCATCGTCGCCCAGTCCAGGGGCGGCCGTGAGGCAGAAATCATCGGCGTCGGTCAGCATCCCTCCCGCGGTCTCAAAAAGGGTGTGGTGGTCGACATCGAATCCACCGTTCAGGCCATCACCCGCGCCGTGCAGGAAGCGGAACTGATGGCCGGTGTGCAGATTCACGGCGCCGTCGTCGGCATTGCCGGCGGCCACATCCGCGGCTATAACAGCCACGGCATCGTCGCCATCAAGAACAAGGAAGTCAGCAATGACGATGTCGGCCGGGTCATGGACGCCGCCCGCGCCATCGTCATTCCCCAGGACCAGAACGTCATCCACATCCTCCCCCAGGAATTCATGATCGACAGCCAGGAAGGCGTCCGTGAGCCCGTCGGCATGTCCGGCGTGCGCCTGGAGGCACGGGTGCACATCGTCACCGGTGCTGTCAGCGCCGCGCAAAACATCACCAAGTGTGTCGAACGCTGCGGCTTGCAGGTACAGGATCTGGTCCTCGAACAGCTCGCCTCCGCCGACGCCGTCCTCACCGCTGATGAGAAAGAACTCGGTGTCTGTCTGGTGGACATCGGTGGTGGCACCACGGACATCGCCATCTTCCGCGATGGCGCCGTTCGCCACACCGCCGTCATCCCCATCGCCGGCGATCAGGTCACCAACGACATCGCCCTGGGCCTGCGCACCCCGCCCGTCGAAGCCGAGCAGATCAAAAAGCTCTATGGCTGCGCCCTCGGCGACCTGATCGAGCAGGACGACGAAATACCTGTCCCCAGTGTTGGCACTCGCCCGCCGCGGACCATTTCCCGGCGTATTCTCGGCGACATCATCGAGCCCCGCATCAAGGAGCTTTTCGAGCTGATCCAGGCGGAACTGCGCCGCACCGGCTATGAAGACATGGTCGCGGCAGGGGTGGTCGTTACCGGCGGCTCCAGCAAGCTGGAAGGCATGGCCGAGCTGGCCGAAGAAATCCTCCACCTGCCGGTGCGCGTCGGCGAGCCCATGCATTTACCCGGCATGGAAACCGTCGTCCGAACTCCGGGCCATGCCACGGGCGTGGGTCTGGTCATGTACGGACTGCACAATCAAGTGGTGAGTCAGGCCGAGCCACTTCAGAACCCGGCCATCGCGGCACGGGAAAATCATATGGATACGAGCTTCGGCGGCGTTTTTCGCAAGATGCGCTCCTGGGTACAGACGAGCTTTGGCTAATTCCTGCTTGCAGGGCTGAGGCACACAATTTTGCAGGACTTCAAGAAGGGGAAAGACCATGTTTGAACTCAATGAATGTGAACAGGACGGCGCTGTCATCAAGGTTATCGGCGTCGGTGGCGGTGGCGGCAACGCCATCAACAACATGTGCGTGGCAGGCCTGGAAGGCGTGGAATTCATCACCGCCAATACCGATGCCCAGGCGCTGCGCCATTCCCAGGCCAGCCACACCATCCAGCTCGGCGCCCAGATCACCCGCGGTCTCGGTGCGGGCGCGGATCCCGAAGTCGGTCGCAAGGCTGCCGAAGAAGGCCGTGACGAAATCCGCGCGGCACTGGAAAAGGCCGACATGGTCTTCATCACCACCGGCATGGGTGGCGGCACCGGCACCGGCGCCGCCCCCGTGGTGGCGGCCATTGCCCGCGACATGGGCATCCTCACCGTCGGCGTGGTCACTAAGCCCTTCAACTTTGAAGGCAAGAAGCGCCAGCAGCACGCCCTCTCCGGCATCGACGAACTCTCTCAGTATGTGGACTCGCTGGTCATCATTCCCAACGAGAAGCTGTTGTCCGTCCTCGGCAAGAACATCAGTCTCAAGGACGCCTATCAGGCCGCCGACAACATCCTCCTCGGCGCCGTGCAGGGCATCTCCGAGCTGGTCACCCGTCCCGGCCTGATGAACCTCGACTTTGCCGACGTCCGCACCGTCATGTCCGGCATGGGCCTGGCGATGATGGGTGCCGCCAGCGGTCGCGGCGAAAACCGCGCCAAGGATGCCGCCACCCGTGCTGCTTCCAGCCCGCTGCTGGACGACATCAACCTCGCGGGTGCCCGCGGCATTCTGGTCAATATCACCGCCGGCATGGACCTGACTTTGGGCGAGTTTGAAGAAG
>JAKAFG010000238.1 GCA_021818125.1 Pseudomonadota bacterium
CGTCAGGCGGCTCATGCGAATTTCCGCATCCTCCTGCCCGAGCAGGAGCTGAATCCGCAGGCTGCGCTTGGCCCAGATCATATCCGCTGCGGTCGGTCCATGCTCCAGCAACGTCGCCAGGACCTCAGCCATCGCTGCTACCGCCTGAACGTGCTGCGCGCCCGGCGTGGCCGCATAGAGCGTCCATTCACCACAGTCACGGAGGGGATCGAGATGGGAGAATACCTGGTAGGCCAGTCCGCGCTTCTCGCGCAACTCGCGGAACAGATAGGAAGCCGTACCACCACCCAGTATGGCGTTGGCCACCACATGGGCCAGATAGTCCTCTGCGGCGACGCTGCACCCAGGCGCCATCCAGATCAGGTGCGCCTGCTGCGCCTGGGCGCGGCGCAGCCGCTTCTGTCCGCCATGAAAACGGGGGGCGGGCACTGCCGTACGAGCCCCCCCGTGCGGCCCCCCGAAGGCGGCCTCCGCCCAGGCGCAGAGCACCCCATGCTCCACTTCTCCGACGGCGGTAACGATCAGCGGCGACTCGGCGAGGATCCGCTGGTGATAGGCTTGCAGGCGCTTGCGGCTGGCGGAGCGGATGCATTGCGCGTTCCCCAGTACCGGCCAGGCCAGGGGATGGGGTCCCCAGATTTCCGCGAGGGCGCGCTCCTGAGCCCAATCCTCCACATCCTCTGCCGCCATGGCCGCTTCCTGGGCAACCACGCGCTTTTCCAGGCGCAGGTCGGCGTGGTCGAAGCGCGGCTTCGTCAACAACTCGGCCAGCAGCGTAAAGGCGTCGGCGGCATCTTCCGCCAGTACCGTCCCGTGAAACACCGTGCTTTCCCGATCTGTAAACGCATTGATGGTACCGCCCAACGACTCCATGGCCGCATTGAGCACATCGCCATCGCGCTCCGTGCTGCCTTTGAAGAGCATATGCTCCAGCAGGTGGGCAAAGCCGTTTTCGTCCGGGGCCTGATCCCGGCTGCCGTTGCCGACGGTCAGGGACAAGGCCACACTCCGGCGTCCGGGCAGTCGCTCGCTGATCACGGTCACCCCGTTATCCAGCGTCGTGCAGAGGGGTTCGACGGCGCGCGTCATGTCAGGAGGGAACAACAAAAGTGGACCGTAGCGGTCCACCTGTGTCGCCATTGGCGCTCAACGACGTCGATAAGGATGTCGGCGGTAGATGGATTATTGCGGGATGTCCTTCATGCTCAGCTTGATCTTGCCCTGGCGATCCACTTCCAGAACCTTGACACGCACCGCCTGTCCTTCCTTGAGATGGTCGTGGACATCGCTGACCCGTTCGTTGCTGATCTGGGAAATGTGCAGCAGACCGTCGCGCCCCGGCAGAATCGTCACAAAGGCGCCGAAATCCATGATCTTGGCCACTTTTCCGTCGTAAATGGTATCGACTTGCACATCCGCCGTCAGCAACTCGATACGTCGCTTCGCGGCGGCGCCGGCTTCACCGTCCACCGAGGCGATGGTTACCGTGCCGTTGTCCTGGATATCGATGGTCGCGCCGGTTTCTTCGGTCAGGGCGCGGATGACTTTACCGCCCGGCCCGATGACGTCGCGGATGCGATCCGGATTGATCTGGATGGTGATGATGCGCGGTGCGTAGTCGGACAACTCGCCACGGCCCCTGGACAGCACGCCATTCATCAGGCCGAGGATATGCAGTCGTCCCGCCAGCGCCTGCTGGAGCGCCTGCGCCATGATTTCCCGGGTAATCCCGTCGATCTTGATATCCATCTGCAGGGCGGTCACCCCTTGTTCCGTGCCCGCCACCTTGAAATCCATATCGCCCAGATGATCTTCATCGCCCAGGATGTCGGTGAGGACGGCAAAACGCGCTCCTTCCTTGATGAGGCCCATGGCCACGCCCGCCACCGGCGCCTTGAGGGGTACGCCCGCGTCCATCAGCGCCAGGGAGGCGCCACAGACCGTCGCCATACTGGAAGAGCCGTTGGACTCCAGTACTTCAGAAACAACCCGTAAGCTATACGGGAATTCGCCGTCAGTCGGCAGGACCGCCGCTATCGCCCGCTTCGCCAGGCGCCCGTGCCCGATCTCCCGGCGTTTGGGCGAACCCACCATACCCGTTTCACCGGTGGAGAAGGGCGGAAAGTTGTAATGCAGCATAAAACGATCACGGCTTTCGCCCTGCAGGGCATCGATGATCTGCTCGTCACCCTTGGTACCCAAAGTCGCCACCACCAAAGCCTGGGTTTCCCCCCGGGTGAAGAGCGCCGAACCATGGGTCCGCGGCAACACACCCGCCTCGATGGTGATGGGCCGCACCGTCTTGCTGTCCCGGCCATCGATGCGGGGCGCGCCATCCAGAATACGTCCTCGCACGATGCCGGTTTCAATTTTTTTCAACAGTCCGCGAACCATGTCTCCGCGTCCCGCATCGTCACTGCCAAACTCGACCGCCATGGCCTGCTGCACATCTTCCAGCCGCTTGCTGCGCGCCTGCTTCTCCGTCAGCGCATAGGCCTCCTGCAGAAGCGGTGTGGCTTTCTCGCGCACCTGCACACCCAGTGCTTCATCGGCCACCGGCGCCACCCACTCCCAGCGCGGTTTGCCGGCCTCGCGCGCCAGCGCTTCGATGGTGTCGATGACGGGCTGGAACTGCGCGTGACCGAACATCACCGCTTCCAGCATGACCTCTTCGGACAACTGCTGCGCCTCGGACTCGACCATGAGTACGGCCTGCCGGGTTCCCGCCACCACGAGATCCAGTTGCGAAGTAGTCAGTTGTGCGTAACTGGGGTTGAGCACATATTGCCCGTCGATGTAAGCCACCCGGGCCGCGCCGATCGGGCCACTGAACGGAATACCGGAAACTGCCAGAGCCGCCGAGGCACCCACCAGTGCCAGAATATCGGGATCGTTATCTCGATCCACCGACACCACCGTAGCGATCACCTGCACTTCGTTCATGAAGCCCTTGGGGAAGAGCGGCCGGATAGGGCGATCGATCAGACGCGACGTCAGCGTCTCCTTTTCCGTGGGGCGCCCTTCCCGCTTGAAGAAACCACCGGGAATTTTGCCCGCGGCGTAGGCCTTCTCCTGATAGTTGACCGTCAGCGGAAAGAAATCCTGGCCCGGCTTCATCTCCCGGCGGCCCACTGCCGTCACCAGAACGACCGTGTCTCCGCTGGAAACCAGCACCGCACCGTCCGCCTGACGCGCCATGCGGCCCGTCTCCAGTTGCAGGCGGCGGCCGCCAAAATCTACTTCTTTCCGGATCATGGTCAAAACTCTCTCCTTACTTGCGCAGACCCAGACGTTCGATCAGCGTGCGATAGCGATTCACATCCCGCTTCTTCAGGTAGTCCAGCAACTTGC
>JAKAFG010000239.1 GCA_021818125.1 Pseudomonadota bacterium
CATCCTCGGGCTGGATGATATCGCCGCAGGTGAAAATATCCACCGCTGCGTAACCATATTCCGGCCAGGTGTGAATGGCCAGATGCGACTCGGCGACGATAACGGCGCCGCTCACCCCGTAGGGTGAGAAGTGGTGAAAAGTTTGCGTCACGATGGTGCAGTTGGCACGCCGGGCGGCCTCGAGCATGGCATCCGTAACAAAATCAACATCAGACAAGGTACTGCCGTCACAGTGATAAAAATCTGCAACGATTTGATGTCCCAATGAGCGCATAGGTGCCCCCCTTACCAAAGTTAAAAAAGGTTAAGAAGTAGCTCCCGTGCACCCCCAGACAGTACTTGGTTTTATGCCCTACCTTGCTGGAACGATGCATTGCTCCAAGTCTCTTAAGGACTGACCCCCTTAGTAACTGCTTTCGGTGCCGTGGAAACAGAACGCGAACTATACGCTTATATGCCGGGGATGCAAGGGTTTTCTGCGCACGGCGACGTGCGGATTTTCTAGGGTTTCCCGCTATTTCAATCGCAATCTGGCCCCATCCTGACCGTTCGGTTTATACTGCGCCTCATGACTGCGAACACAGAGAGTGCCCATGGCCGCTGAGGCTCTTGTCGAACTGGAAAACGTGCACTTTGCCCGGGGCCCGCACACGGTCCTGGACGGCGTGGGTCTGCGCATCACCCAGGGGGCCATCGTATCCATCATGGGGGCGAGCGGCGGCGGCAAGACGACCCTGCTCAACCTGATGGCCGGTACCCTCGCGCCCCAGGCCGGGCGGATACGGGTGGCGGGTCAGGATCTGCAGGCTCTGAACTTTGAGGACCTGTACCGCCTGCGTCGGCGTATGGGCATGCTTTTTCAGCACAGCGCCCTGTTTACGGATTTCAGCGCCTTTGAGAATGTCGCCTTTCCCCTGCGCCGCCACTTCCGGCTGGACGAGAGCGTTCTGCGCAAGCTGGTGCTGATGAAACTGGAGGCGGTGGGGTTGCGCGGAGCGGCCGGATTGATGCCCGCCGAGCTCTCCGGTGGCATGGGTCGGCGGGTGGCGCTGGCTCGTGCCATGGTGATGGACCCGATGCTGATTTTTTACGATGAGCCGTTTACCGGCCTGGACCCCATCAGTGTGGGGATTATTGCGACCCTGATCCGCCGCCTCAATGACGCCCTTGGCGCGACGAGCATCCTCGTCAGCCACGATGTGCAGGAGACTTTTTCCATCGCGGATTACGGTTACATCCTCGCGGGCGGCAAAATCATTGCCGAAGGTACGCCAGATGCCCTGCGGACCAGTGATTCGGAACTGGCACGGCAGTTTCTCGGGGGTAAGCCCGATGGGCCGGTTCCCTTCCACTACCCGGCGAAAGATGACTATGCTACTGCCCTGACCGGGGTATGGGCAGCGGGCGAGGCGATTTAAACATGGCTTTTATGGAATTCATACCGAATCTGGGGCGGCGGACCCTGCGCACGGTGCCCAACCTGGGCACCGCGTCGCGCTTTTTGCTGCTGAGCCTGTTTGCGGTAGTGAACCGTCATTTTAGCATTCAGCAACTGCTCAAACAGGTATACGGCTTTGGGGTGCGGTCGCTGCTGCTGATGATGGTCGCCGCATTTTTCACGGGTATGGTGCTGGGTTTTCAGGGGTATTATGCGCTGGTGCGTTTCGGCGCGACCTCCGCGCTGGGCACCCTGGTCGCCCTGTCGCTCCTGCGCGAACTGGGGCCGGTACTCACGGCGTTGCTCTTCGCCGGGCGGGCGGGCTCGGCGCTGACCGCCGAAATCAGTTCCATGAAGGCGACCGAGCAATTGAGTGCCATGGAAATGATGGCGGTCAATCCGCTCGCCTGGGTCGTGGCACCCCGGCTTTGGGCCGGAATCATCGTCGTGCCGATCCTCTGCGTTATCTTTGACCTGGTCGGCATTTTTGGCGGATACCTCATTTCGGTGCCGGTGCTGGGTGTGGACGGTGGCACTTTCTGGGCGCAGATGCAGTCCAACGTAGCATTTTCCGGAGATATCCTGACCGGACTGTTCAAGGCCCTCTGCTTCGGGTTGGTGGTGACCTGGATTGCCGCCTGGCAGGGTTACGCCGCGCAGCCCACCGCGGAGGGCGTGGGTAATGCCACAACCATCAGCGTGGTGACGGCGTCACTGGCGGTGCTTGGGCTGGATTTCATTCTCACGGCTTTTTTATTCACCTGAGGGGTAGAGGACGCATGGAAAAACGGGCGATAGACTGGTGGGTGGGCATCTTCGTGCTCCTCGGTATCGCTGCTCTGGTAGTATTGGCACTGCGCGTGGGGAACCTCTCTGGCTTCGCCTACAACGACGGTTATGTCCTGCATGCGGATTTCTCCAATGTCGGTAGCCTGAAACCGCGCAGCCCGGTGAAACTGGGCGGCGTTACCATTGGCGAGGTGACCCACATCGGCATGAACCCCAAGACCTTCATGGCGAAGGTGACGATGCGGATCGAACCGAAGGTGAAGTTGCCGACGGATACGGGGGCGTCCATCTACACCGAGGGGCTTCTGGGCGAACAGTATGTCTCCATTCAGCCGGGCGGCATGCCTCAGGACCTACCGCCGGGCGGTACCATTACCATGACGCAAAGCGCTGTCAATATCGATCAGCTTATCGGCCAGATGGTCTTCAGTAAGGCTTCGGGCAAGTAAATAGGGAGGATTCTGTATGCGTCAAATTTCGCTTGTTACTCTGGTTCTTGTGCTGTTGACCTGGACTCTTCCCGCTACTGCCGAAGATACCCAGGGGGCGGTAACGGTCGTTCAGCAGCTTACCAACAGTGTCCTGAAGGTGTTACGCTCGAACGAAGGCAAGCCCATCACGCCGTCCGTGAAGAAGGAAGTGGCCGATATCGTCCTGCCGCACATGGATTTTACCACCATGTCGCAATATGTGATGGCGCAATACTGGCGGCAGATGAGCCCGGCGCAGCAGCAGGAGTTTGTGGTGCTGTTCAAGGATCTCCTGGTGCGCACCTACAGCAATTCGCTCAACCATTATCATGGACAGACCGTAAGAATCACCGGCAGCCAGCAGATCTCCCAGAATCCGCCGGTGGCACAGGTGAACATGGTGATCCGTCAGAACGGCGGTGGACCGGATGTTCCGGTGATCTACGCCCTGCTCTATACCAACAACTCCTGGCGGATCTACAACACCTACATCGACGGGGTCAGCATGGTGCTGAACTACCGGCAGAGCTTTGGCCAGATCGCCGCGAGCCGCGGGATCCCCGCCTTGTTGCAGGACATGAAAGCCAAGGATGACGCAGGCGCCGCGCCAAACA
>JAKAFG010000240.1 GCA_021818125.1 Pseudomonadota bacterium
AGGAGATGCGGTGCTGCTGGCCGCAGGCGATTCGGTCCCCGCAGACGGGCGGCTAATCGAGGCACGGGATTTTTTTGTCAACCAGGCGCTCCTCACCGGCGAGCCGTACCCGGTGGAAAAACATGCGATTGAGCTTTCCGGGGAAGCGGATCTGGACACTGCCGACAATGCGGCCTTCATGGGCACCTCCGTAATCAGCGGCAACGCGACTATCCTGGTCTGCCGCACCGGCCTGGGCACCGCCCTCGGCGAGATCGCCGACAGCCTGGTCAGCAAGCCGCCCCCTACTTCCTTCGAACGGGGCACACGCCAATTCGGCATGCTGATCATGCGCCTGACAGTTTTGCTGGCGTTATTCGCGCTTTTCGTCAATACCGCGTTTCACCGCCCCCTGCTGGAGTCCTTTCTGTTCGCCGTTGCCCTGGCCGTAGGCCTCACGCCGGAACTTCTACCGATGATCGTTTCAGTTACTCTCGCGCGCGGCGCCATCCAGATGGCGAAGAAAAAGGTGATCGTGAAACGCCTGGCGTCGGTGCAGAATCTGGGGTCGATGGACGTGCTCTGCACCGACAAGACGGGAACGCTCACCGAGGCGCACATCCGGCTCGAGCGCCACATGGATCCCATGGGGCGTGAGAGCGAGGGGGTGCTGGAATTAGCTTATCTCAACAGCCACTTCGAGACCGGGCTAAAAAGCCCTCTGGACGATGCCATTCTCGCCCATCAGGAAATCAACGTCAGCGCCTGGCGAAAAATTGATGAAGTACCCTTCGACTTCGAGCGGCGGCGAGTCTCGGTGTTGGTGGAAAAGGACGATAGCCGGCTTTTGGTAGTGAAGGGTGCTCCCGAGGACATACTCCGGCTTGCCGTCACCTATGAGGTGGACGGGGCGCAAATGCCGTTCGATGGCCAGGCGAGGGATCGGGCAGCAGCGTTGTACGAGGAGTTGGGGAAGGATGGCTTCAGGGTGCTGGGCATCGCCTGGCGACGTGTGCCGCTTGGCCATCCCCACGCAGTGGTGGGCGATGAAACCGAGTTGGTATTTGCCGGCTTCGCCGCTTTTCTGGATCCCCCAAAGGAAACGGCGGCCCGTGCGGTTGACGATTTGACCAAAAGCGGTGTGGCCGTGAAGATTGTCACCGGTGACAACGACTTGGTCACCCGCCACGTCTGTGCGCAGATCGGGCTGCCTGTAAGCAGGGTCTTGACGGGCGCCGAGATCCAGAAGATGGACGACTTCGCCCTGCAAGCGGTGGTGGAGGAGGCGAACCTATTTTGCCGCGTTACCCCTGCGCAGAAAAACCGCGTCATCCTGGCCCTCAAAGCACGCCGCCACGTCGTGGGCTTTCTCGGCGACGGCATCAACGACGCTCCCTCGCTCCATTCCGCAGATGTGGGGATCTCCGTGGACGGCGCGGTGGACGTGGCCAAGGATGCGGCGGACATGATCTTGCTCGAACGCGACCTCGATGTATTGTATGAAGGCATTCGAGAAGGGCGACGCACCTTCGGTAACGTACTGAAGTACATCATGATGGGCACCAGCTCCAATTTTGGAAACATGTTCAGCATGGCCGGTGCCACCCTGATCATCCCCTTTTTGCCCATGCTGCCGGTACAGATCCTGCTCAACAACTTCCTTTACGACCTCTCGGAGGTTCCGATCCCGCTGGACAACGTGGACGAGAGCTATTTATCACATCCTCACGAGTGGGATATGGCCTTCATTCGCAACTTCATGATGGTGATCGGCCCGATCAGTTCGCTCTTCGACTTCCTCACTTTTTATATCATGTTGCATGTTTTCCATGCCGGCGAGGAGATGTTTCACACCGGCTGGTTCATCGAATCCATCGCCACCCAGGTTCTGGTAATATTCGTCATTCGTACCCGCTTTAATCCCTTGACCAGCCGTCCGCACCCCTTGTTGGCGGGAACTTCATTAGCCGTGGTTGCGGTGGCAGCCCTACTGCCTTTGACCCCAATAGGCGCCGCGCTGGGATTTGTGGCACTGCCGTTGGATTTCTTCTCGATACTTATGGCCATGGTCATCGTGTATCTGATGGCGGTGGAAGGGGTGAAGAGATGGTTTTACCGACGCTTGGCATAGCGTCCTGGATGAGCTCCAATGCATCTCAGTAATGGGTTCTCCGGGGGCATCCACTCAACCCTTGATAACGAGCACCTCATGTTTTGGCCGACGCCCTGCCGCGCCAAAGTATTCCACAAGGCGGAAATTTCCGGGGATTCTGGAACGCCTGAACCTGGGCGCCAGTTATCCCTTGGCTGCACGATTCGATCTTATTTGGACACCCTACACAAGCAAGGCATCGACCTCATCAAGAGAGAATCGGGTCCGGCCCACGGTTGACCAACTGGTTTTTAAGCAGGGATAAAAAAGACAAAGCAACATGGTTTTTTGCGCCGCTATAAATAACTGATAATACATGTTTTATTGGCGGATCTATGGGGAGTGTACAGTCCCCTGATTTGGAATCAATCCCATTTAATCCAGACACAAAACTAACTCCCAAACCACAGCTTACCGCATTACGAATGGCTGCAAGACCATTAAACTCATAGCGGATTTCTGGGCGTACGCCATGTTTTGAAATAGCATCAATGACATGCTCACGGATGCCTGAACCTTCTTCTCTCCAAATTAATGCTTCTTCACTCAACCAGCTTATCGGAATTGCTTTTCCATACTCAATCCAGTGATGTTTCTCTGGTACTAAAATTCTGATATCAGTCTCTATAAGCGTTTCCTGAATCCATCCCCCGGTATCACCTAATGCCTTGTCATCCTCCACAAAAATAAGGTCTGCCTGATTGCGATTGCGCTTGGCCTGCCGACTGTTTGTTGTCGTGAGGCGAAAGCTGACATCTGGATGCATTTTCCGAAAATCAGCAACGGCTTTAGGAATAAGTGTTTCAGCATTGCTATGGCTGGCTATCAGAGCCAAACTACCGTAAAGACGGCCGGGTTCGTTATCACCTAAATACTTTATGGCTTCTAGTGCCGACTCTACCTGCTCAGCGATATGCAGTAAGGACAGCCCCGCTGGCGTGGGGGTTATCCCGCGATGATTGCGTAGGTACAATGTGTGTCCAATACGATCCTGCAGCTGCTTGAGTCGCTGGGATACTGCAGGCTGGCTCATGAACAAGGCATCAGCTGCCTCGTGCAGGTTACCTTTACGTGCAGCTTGGGCCCACACCAACAGTAGTTCTGGATCGATTTTTTTAGTTGACATGATGCCCCTCGTCAAGAAATAAGCATGC
>JAKAFG010000241.1 GCA_021818125.1 Pseudomonadota bacterium
GTCGGGGCCAACGCCTTTGCCCACGAGTCGGGCATCCATCAGGATGGTGTCCTCAAGCACCGGGAGACCTACGAGATCATGCGCGCCGAGGACGTGGGCTGGGCGGCCAACCGCATGACCCTGGGCAAGCTCTCGGGTCGGGCGGCGGTGCGGGCGCGCCTGGAGGCCCTGGGTATTCAACTGGACAAGGATGCCCTCGACACGGTCTTCACGCATTTCAAGGCGCTGGCCGACCGCAAGGCGGAAATCTTCGATGAGGACTTGCAGGCCCTCGTCAATGAGGATCTCCAGGAGGAGCAGGCGGAACGCTATCGCCTGGGTTACCTGCGCGTCTGTTCGGAGATGGGCACACGCCCGGAGGCGACAGTGGAGGTCCTGGTGGAAGGTGTGGCCAAGACCGCCATGGCCGTGGGCGGAGGGCCGGTGGATGCCGCCTTCAAGGCCATCGAAGCAGTGACGGAGAGCGGCGCGCAATTATTGCTGTATTCGGTCAATGCCATCACGACCGGCACTGACGCCCAAGGGGAGGTCACGGTGCGTTTGCAGCAGGATGGCCGCATCGTGAATGGTCAGGGGGCGGATACTGACATCGTCATCGCCAGCGCCAAGGCCTACCTCTCGGCCTTGAACCGTTTGCAACACCCTCAGGGGCGGCGGCATCCGCAGATCTAGGGCGCCATGCCATTCTTCCCCAATTCCATGAGAACATTCTTCACAAGATCCACTGTATCGGGTATTAATGTTCCATTGAAGTGTCAGGCGCACTGGTCTGATGCTGTCTACAACAACGCGTTATCGGTACTTTTGCTGCCAACCGCTCAGTCAGGAGATGAATCGCCATGAAATTGTATTACAGTCCCGGTGCCTGTTCCCTTTCTCCCCATATCATCCTCAACGAAGGTGGTTTCAGCTTCGACAAGGAAAAGGTGGACCTCGCCAGCAGAAAAACGGAAACTGGTGCCGACTATACCGCCGTCAACCCCGATGGCTACGTGCCCGCCCTGCGGCTCGATGACGGGCAGGTGCTCACCGAGGGGCCAGCCATTATCCAGTATCTTGCTGACCGCGTGCCGGAAAAGAAGCTCGCCCCACCCATGGGCACGATAGAGCGCTACCGGCTCATGCAATGGCTCAATTTTATCTCTACGGAACTGCACAAGGGTTTTGCTCCATTATTCAATCCACAGGCACCTGAGGAATGGAAGGCGGTGGCCACGGCCCAACTCGCGCGGCGCCTGAGCTCTGTCAGCCAGCAGCTAGAGGGCAAGGATTGGCTGCTGGGCAACGACTTCACGGTGGCCGATGCCTATCTCTTTACGGTGTTGGGCTGGGGCCGGTATGTGGGCATTGAACTGGAGAGGTGGCCGGTACTCAAGGCGTATCAGGACCGGGTATTTATGCGGCCGGCGGTACAATCGACCCTGAAGGCGGAAGGGCTTCTCCGGGATTCCTGACATCTGATGGTGTCGGCGTATGAATTCTCCCATTATTCTCAACGCTTGGAGGAAACAAGATGAGTTCATTGCTTGAGGATATAAAGGGTGCGGTAAATCGGCCTCGGGCAGGGCAAATGGCCCAGCGCCACCCCATTCAAGTGCGACTAACGGCTGGCGCGGAGCGCGCCTTGGCGATGCATCCCACCCCGCTGCTCGTGGAATTGGAGCTGCTTTTTAGCTGCCTGATTCGCAAGCGCGTGCGTTTTCCCGCCGCTCCCCATGCCGACGCCATTCCGGTGTCCGGGACGGACCCGCGCCTGACTTTGTATTTCCATCCGGTATGTACCAAGGTCTGCGCCATTGGCGATGCCGACGTCTCGGATCTGCTGACCTTCCCCATCCGTCGCGTGACACCGTTTATCCCCCGCGCCGTAACTTTGGATTACCGGAAGGATGCATGGGTAGGAGATTTTTATTATCCCCAGGAACTACGGTGAAGGCGCTTGTTCCCGGCGGGCTGGCATTAATGCCGCTTCCGGCGGGTGCAACGATGGGATGAGAGATATAAGCCAAATTTTTCGCTCCATATAGCGAGGAGCGACCCTTCATGAGCGGCGAATCAAGCAAAGCGCAGATGGAGCGGCCGTTGCTCATGGGGAAGTACAACATCGCCGACAGTTTGCCCTTGTCGTCGATCACGAAGATGGAACGTACCGCCAGGCGTCGTTGGCACCAGGGTGAATCATCTCTTTCAGGCGTATATTCCAGGCACCTTGCTAAGGCATGGTGCCTGGAGCGGTACTCTGCCTGGCGATTGAGGAGAAGTTCATGGAAACGGTATCGGAGTTGGGTTTTTGGCAACGCATGGCGACCACCCAAGGACTGATCATCCTTTTTTTTTCCTCTGCGGGCTGTCATTCCTGCCGGATCTGGCGCCAGTTGCTGACGGATTACGAGGCAACCCGCGATGATCTGCAAGCTTGGGAGGTCGACGCAGGGGTCGATATGGGGATCACTCAGGAGTTTGATGTCTATCATCTGCCCGCACTTTTTCTTTTCCGGGATGGCCGTTACCAGCGCCCCATTCAGGTGGAAGCGCGGGCGCATGCACTGGACCGCTGGCTGACAGAGATGGCCGACCAGCCACCGGAAGAGATGCCGTGACGGTCTGGGACGGTGCGGGCTGGCATCGTCAGGCGCAGCGCGCGCCGTCGCCCCACCATGACGAACGCCCGGCGAACACGGCGGTGGACCTGCTGGTGGTGCATGCCATCAGCCTGCCGCCTGAGGGCTTTGGCAGCGGTGACGTGCAGCGTTTTTTCATGGGGACTTTGGACTTCAGTAGCCATCCTTACTTTGATGCTTTGCGCAACCTGCATGTCTCCGCCCACTTTTTCATCGAACGAGACGGCACCTTATGGCAGCATGTCGGGGTTTTTCAGCGGGCCTGGCACGCCGGAGTATCCGAGTGGCAGTGTCGCCCCGCTTGCAATGATTACAGTGTCGGCGTCGAACTGGAGGGAAGTGAGCGCACGGCGTTTATGCCGCTCCAGTACCAGCGTCTGGCGACATTGGCGAAAGACTTGCAGGGCCTTTTCCCGGCCATGGGCCCCGAGCGCATGGTGGGGCATTCGGACATTGCACCCGGTCGTAAGTGGGACCCTGGTCCTGGTTTTTCCTGGCCATATCTGGCAGAGGTGAGTAAAGATGGCGGAGATGCGGCAAGCTCCCAGGCATGACTGGCGGCGTGGCTGGCTGGGGCCCTTTCTGGTGTTTCTGGCGATGCTGCTGCTGACTCTCTGGTGGCTGGGCGTCTTTAAACAGCCCGACGGTGACG
>JAKAFG010000242.1 GCA_021818125.1 Pseudomonadota bacterium
CCCGATCCTGCAATGTCGGGTGACGCTTGCCCGGATTCCAGCTCGTGCCCCCCAGCGTCACCCCATGGTACAGGGTGCAATCATCACCAATCTCAGCCGTTTCGCCAATCACCACGCCCATGCCGTGATCAATGAAGAATCGGCGCCCGATCTGTGCCCCCGGATGGATATCGACGCCGGTCGAGAAGCGCGCCATCGCGCTGAGCACACGCGCCGGATACCGCCAACCGCCCCGCCACCAGCGATGAGCGAGGCGATGTGCCAGCAACGCGTGTACCCCAGGGTAGGTAGTGAGGATTTCCAACGTACTGCGGGCAGCCGGATCGCGTTCGAAAACACAGTGAATATCGTCGCGCAGGTTGCGCCACAGACCGGACTTGCGGGGTTGTTCTTTGTCGAGCAGGGTAGCAGCCACGGGCGTGTCCTCCATTCAGGAATGAGCGTGCAGGGACTCCACGCTCTCCAGAAGAAAGCGATGCAGGTCCTCTACGGGCGGTGGTGCCTTGTGCTGAAGCACATAGACGCGAATCTGTTTGAGGATGCTTTGTGCTTGTAATTCGGTGATGGCACTGCCCAGTTCAGCGTAGGCGCGCATGATGGCCTTGGTGCCGGAGTGCTTGCCCAGCACCATGTTATGCTGGCGCCCCAGTTCCTCCGGGTCGAAGCTCTGGTAATTGCGGGGGTTTTTGATCAGTCCATCGACATGAATACCCGATTCGTGGCTGAAAATGGCATCGCCGACGATGCTTTTTCCGGCGGGCACTGGTCGCGCGGAAGCCAATGCCACCAATTGCGAAATGGCCTTGAACTGGCGCACTTCAATGCCGGTCTCGAAGCCGTGCAAATGATGGAGACACATCACGACTTCCTCCAGCGCGGCGTTACCGGCGCGTTCGCCCAGGCCGTTCACCGTCGTGTTCACATGGGTGGCACCAAAACGCAGGGCAGCGATGGAGTTGGCCGTGGCCAGACCCAGATCGTTGTGGGCATGGATTTCAATTTCCATGTCCGTGGCCGCCCTTAAGCGCCGCATGATATGGGCGGTATTAAAGGGTTCCAGAATGCCCAGGGTGTCGGCATAGCGAAAGCGGCGCGCGCCCGCTCGTTGCGCGACCTCCATGACCCGCAGGATAAAGTCCAGCGGCGTCCGGGAGGAATCTTCGCCGCCCACCGCCACGTCCATGCCGCTGTCCAGCACCTGCTTCACCCGGCGATCCACCTGCTGCAAAACCCACTGACGATCTTTGCCCAGCTTGCTGCGAATCTGGATATCTGAAACCGGCACCGAGGCGTTGACCATATCCACAGCACAACGCTTTGCCGCGGCGAGGTCCTTATCGTGCATCCGGCACCAGACCACCAGGCGGGCAGGGAGGCCCATCTGGGCAATGCCCCGGATGGTTTCCTCCTCTTCGCTCCCCATGGCGGGGATGCCGATCTCCAACTCCGGAATCCCGGCATTGGCCAGACTCTCGGCGATAGCCAGTTTTTCCTCGGGGCGGAAGGCCACCCCTGCGGTCTGTTCGCCATCGCGCAGGGTGGTGTCGTGGATTACCGAGAAGCTTTTGGAGATCGGGCTGATTTCATGCATACACGGGTGCAAAAGCGTTGTCAGTGAGAATGGGGCCATTGGCACCCCAGTAGGGGGACAGACGCCGCAATTGCTCGATGATGGGTGGTGTCTGCGCAATCACCCAGTCCACTTCTGCTTCCGTGGTCTCCCGGGACAGGGAGAAACGGATGGTGCCATGCGCCGCCGTATAGGGAATATCCATGGCGCGCAGCACATGGGACGGCTCCAGCGACCCGGAAGTACAGGCGGAACCCGAGGAGGCGGCGATACCGACCCGGCTCAGGAGCATAAGAATGGCCTCGCCCTCGATGTATTCAAAAGAGATGCTGGACGTATTGGGCAGGCGGTGTTCCGGATCGCCGTTGGCGAAAGCATAGGGCACCTGCGCCAGTATCCCGACCTCCAGACGATCCCTTAAAGCGCGCACCCCGGTGTTTTCATACTCCATGTGCTCCAGGGCCATGTCTGCCGCCAGGCCCAGGGCGATAATGCCCGTGGTGTTTTCTGTTCCGGCCCGGCGCCCGCGTTCCTGGTGACCACCGCGCAGCATGGGTCGGTAGCGGGTGCCCCGGCGCACATAGAGCGCACCGACGCCTTTCGGGGCATGCAGCTTATGCCCGGAGAGGGAGAGCATGTCGATGGCCGATTCCTGCATGTTCAGGGCAATTTTGCCCACCGCCTGCACGGCGTCCGTATGAAAGAGTGCGCCTTTCTCCTTGGCCATCCGTGCCATGGTTTCGACCGGGAAGATCGTTCCCGTCTCATTGTTGGCATACATCATGGAGACGACGGCCACCTGCTCGCTGAGCGCTGCGGCATACGCTTCCATGGAGATGCGCCCAAGCCGGTCCACGGGAATGTAGTGGACTTTATAGCCTTCATGACGTTCGAGATGATCACAGAGAGACAGAATGGCTGGGTGTTCCACCACGCTGGTGATGATTTCCCGGCGGCTGGGTTGTATGGCGAGGGCCGAGAGGATGGCGGTGTTATCGGACTCCGTACCGCAGGAGGTAAAAATGATTTCCGAGTCGTGTTCTACCCCCAGCAGCGCCTGTACGGAGGCGCGCGCTTCTTCCAGACGTTTGCCCACATCGCCGCCGAAGCTGTGCATGGAGGAGGGGTTGCCGTAATACTCGCTGAAGTAGGGAAGAATGGTCTCCAGCACCCGGGGATCTACCCGGGTGGTGGCATTGTTGTCCATATAGGCGCTGCTCATGGCTATGCCCCCACGGCTTGCGGCATGCTGGCCGGAACTACCCGTACCGGACGGCCCAGAGTCAGCATCAGGCGTTCCTGGATGCCGGAAATAGTGATCCCGGAAGACTGGCAGTTCATGCACGAGCCACTCATGGCCACCATGACCGTATCACCATCCACATCGACCAGTTCGATATTGCCGCCATCCATCTGGAATTGCGGGCGCATTTCATCAATCACGGCGGATATTTTCTGGATTTTCTGCACCATGGTCATGGGGGCCGGGGCGGCTTTGGCGGCGGGTTTCGCTGCCACCACCGGTAGCGGCGCGCTGCCGTTTAC
The DNA here is from genome assembly GCA_021818125.1 of Pseudomonadota bacterium. Taxonomy (GTDB): domain Bacteria; phylum Pseudomonadota; class Gammaproteobacteria; order Acidithiobacillales; family Acidithiobacillaceae; genus Acidithiobacillus. The sequence continues at coordinate 3,116 of JAKAFG010000242.1, forward strand.
TGCCGCGAGGATATCTTCGATTTGCTCATGGCAGCTCTGGCAGCCGCCGCCCGCCTTGGTATAGAAAGTGATCTCTTCGACCGTCGACAAATGGTTTTCTCTGGCCACCTTCTCAATGAGCGCCGAGTCAATGGCGAAGCATTTACATACC
>JAKAFG010000243.1 GCA_021818125.1 Pseudomonadota bacterium
GCGGACTTTGTCCATATCCAGTGCCAGCGCCTGCTGAATGACTTCCTCCAGCGCGCTGGCGGGCAGTGAACCTGCCTGCGAGAAAATCCCGATCTGCTGACGGAAAATAGTCAGCGTAGGAATGGAACGAATCTGGAAAGAGCCAGCCAGTTCCTGTTCCGCATCGGTATCGACCTTGCCGAAGACGATATCCGGATATTTTTCCGCAGCCGCCTCAAAGGTGGGGGCAAAAGCCTTGCAGGGCGCGCACCAGGAGGCCCAGAAATCGATGATTACCATATCGTTGCCGGTGACAACGGCTTCAAAATTGTCTTGCGTGAGCTCTATTACGGCCATAATGACTCCTTTTAAAGTGGGTGTTCGCGCGGGAATGCGCCAAGCATGCGGGACCATCCCGAATGGCAGAAAAACGCATTGTTGCTGACCTTAGAACGCGGAGGGTGACAGGGTCAAGAGTTCCTGATCTTCGTCTTATCAGCCATGAGAGTATGCTATGACTATTAGTAATTCGCAGATCCCGATACTTACGGTCAGCGCCCTGAACAGTGCTGCCCGCGAGATTATTGAAGGGAATTTTCCGCTGTTAAGGGTGGAGGGTGAACTGTCCAATTTCAGTAGCCCCGGATCGGGACATTGGTATTTTTCGCTGAAGGATGCGCGGGCGCAGGTGCGCTGCGCCATGTTCCGCCAGCGCAATATCTATACCCGGATTCAGCCCCGCAACGGCATGCAGGTGCAGGTACTGGCGCAGCCCACCCTGTATGAAGGACGGGGCGAGTTTCAGTTGATTGTCGAGCAATTGCTGGATGCCGGCGAGGGCGATTTACAGGCGCGTTTTGCCGCTCTCAAGGACAAGCTCGCCGCCGAAGGGCTTTTTGCGCCGGAATTGAAACGACCCCTCCCTCGCTGGCCGCAGCGGGTCGCCGTGGTCACTTCGGCGAGCGGCGCGGCGCTGCATGACATCCGGGTGACGCTGGCGCGGCGCTGGCCGATGCTCGCGGTCATGGTCTATCCGGTGCTGGTGCAGGGCGACCAGGCGGCGGCACAGATTTGCACCGCGCTGGCCCGCATCGCCAGTCGGCAGCAGGAGGATGTGGTGATCCTGGCGCGTGGTGGCGGCAGCGCGGAGGATGTGTGGTGTTTTAATGAGGAAAGTGTCGCGCGCGCCATTCGTGCCTGCCCGGTGCCGGTGGTGACGGGCATCGGTCATGAAATTGATTTCACCATTGCCGATTTCGCGGGTGATCTGCGCGCCCCGACCGCGCTGAGTGGTTGCCGCGGGTGCAGACACAACGGCGACAACTGGAACAGTCCATGCAGCGCACGCTACGGGACGCGACCCAGCGTCTCGACTACTTGCGGCTGCGCCTTCGTCATCCCGGCGAGCGGGTGCAGGATGCCGAGCACCGTTTGCGTCTAGCGCGCGGGGCCTTGCGGCAGGCCATGCAGCGTCAGCAGGCAGTATGGGGCGGACGACTGCAGGCACTCCAGGCGCGACGTTTGCGGCAAGACCCGCGCCAGCGTCTGCAGAATCTGAAAGAGAGCTTGGAAGCCCGGCGCGCCGCACTGATTCTGGCGATGGACAAGCGATTGGCCAGCGCTGAGGCGCAACAGCAGCAGCAGGTGGCGGCCTTACGCCTGCTGGACCCCTTGGCCGTGCTGCAGCGCGGTTTTGCCGTCCTTCGCGACGAGTCCGGTAAGGTCATTTTTGGTAGCGCCGCTGTCGCAGTGCATGCGCAAATCAGCGCGACTCTGGCGCAGGGCACCCTGCTCTGCGAAGTACTCGAAAAAAGTGATTAACGCTTATGCCGGGTATCGACAAGGCCCGCTCTGTCGCTTTACTCTTGGCCTTCGTCGCCGCTGGCCTGAGTGGTGAATTTTTCTAGCAGGGCGCTGGTGCCCTGGATTCTGAGGAGTGTTCATGGCAAATCCGCAAGTAGTGCTGCACAGCAACAAGGGTGATATCGTCATTGAGCTGGACGCCGACAAAGCGCCCAACACCGTCGAGAATTTTCTGAAGTATGTCGATGAGGGTTTTTTTGACGGCACCATCTTTCATCGCGTGATACCCGGCTTCATGATTCAGGGCGGCGGTTTTACGGCGGACATGCAGCAGAAAAAGGTCCATGCGCCCATCGCCAATGAGGCGGAGAATGGTCTGAAGAATGCGCGGGGTACGCTCGCCATGGCACGGACCAACGATCCCCACTCCGCCACCGCGCAGTTCTTCATCAATCTGACAGACAATGATTTCCTCAACTTCAAGATGGCCTCTGGATCGGGCTGGGGTTACGCCGTTTTCGGTGAGGTCATCAGCGGGATGGATGTGGTAGACGATATCGCCAAGACCCCGACCGGTAACCAGGGCATGCACCAGGACGTTCCCAAGGAGACCATCTCCATCGACAAGGGCGAGCGTCTGCCTGCGGCCTGAGTCTATAACGGTGCAGGGTGCAGACCTTGGTAATGGCCCCGTGCTGTTTATTTCTGACCTGCATCTGTGCTCCGCACAGCCCGCGCTGACCGCCCTCTTCCGCCATTTTTGTTTGCGCGAGGGCCGGGCTGCGCGGGCTGTTTTTATTCTGGGCGATCTGTTTGACTACTGGGTGCATCAGGATCAGGCGGCGGAAGCGCCTTATGCGGAAATCCTTGCCCTGCTCCATGATCTGCAGAAGCAGGGCACCACGGTGTACCTCATGGTCGGTAACCGGGACTTTGCGCTGGATGCCGCCTTTCTGGCGCAGTTCGGGATTATCGCTCTGCCCGACCCCGCGCTGCTGCAACTGGGTGAAGAGCGCATCCTGCTGACTCATGGTGACTTGCTGTGTAGCGACGATCATCGTTACCAGCGCTTTCGCCGGGTGATTCGCCATCCGCTGACTCGCCTGACGCTGGGACGCCTGCCTTATGCCTGGCTCCAGCGTATCGCCCGCGGATTGCGTCGCGGCAGTAGCCGGGAAGTGCGGGCCAAGGCACCAGCCATAACCGATGCCAATCCGCAGACCATCGTTGCCGCCCTCCACGGAGAGGGCGCTTTCGCGCTGGATGGCGCCACTTATGACATTTTGATTCACGGCCATACCCATCGCCCCGTTTGGGAGCAGGGTCCGGAGGGACGGCGCATGGTGCTGGGTGCCTGGGGTGCTGATGGCGCACAAATCGGGCGCTGGGAAAACGGCCAATGGTCCTTGCAGCTACTGAGTCCGCCGTAATTTCGGCTTTTGCGCGACCGGAGGGATCAACATGGACGCCACGGA
>JAKAFG010000244.1 GCA_021818125.1 Pseudomonadota bacterium
TCGAGACGGGGCTTTCGCGAGGCACCAGAATGAGTTTCAGGCCTTCTTTCAGCATCACGTCGGCGGCGCGCTCGATCAGATTCTCGGACAGCCCGTGGGCAATGGCGGCCAGTGTCCCCCCGGAACAGGGACAGACCACCATGGCCTGAGCCGCATTGGAACCGGAAGCCACTGGAGATAGCCAGTCATCCTGGGCATAAACCGATAACAGGTCCGGGTCGGCGCCGAACCGTTCATTGAGGAAACGGGTCACCGCCTCAGCCGTATCCGGGAGATCCAGACTCAACTCCTCACGGCAAACCACCCGCGCTGCGTCCGATATCAGCAGATAGACCCGCACCCCGGCGGTCAGTAGCACCTCCACCAGCCGCAACCCATAAGCCGCACCGGAAGCGCCGCTAATCGCCACACAAACCCGATCCTGCCGTCGCCGATCTTCCATTAGCGCTCCTTGACCCGGATGGAACCCGGGATTACGACCCTGCCGGTACATCCCGTCGGGCGAGACGTTCGAGCAGGCGTCCGTGAATCCCGCCGAAGGCACCGTTGCTCATGATGAGCACATGATCCCCCGGGCGCAATTCTGCGTCCAGCGCCCGCAAGAGCGCGTCCATATCGACATAAACTTGCGCAGCGGAATCCAGGGCGGCCGCCACATCCCAACCCAGATCTGCCGGAGCATAGACAAACGCTCGATCCGCGCCTTGCAAACTTGGTCCCAGCGTCTGCCGGTGCACCCCCATCTTCATGGTGTTGGAGCGTGGTTCCAGCACGGCAATCAGACGCTCGGTCCCCGCCATCCGCCCGCGCAGGGCCGTGATGGTGGCGGCGATGGCCGTGGGGTGGTGGGCAAAGTCGTCATACACCGCCACGCCGCCAGCCCGTCCGCGCAGCTCCAGGCGCCGCCGCACCCCCTGAAAGCTGCGCAATGCTGCACAGCCGACCGCCAGCGGCACCCCGGCATGCCGCGCCGCCAGCAAGGCCGCCAATGCATTCTCGGCATTGAACGACCCGGCCATCTCCCAACCGACTTGCCCGCGCTCGACGCCCTGCTCCAGCACGGTAAAACGGCTGCCATCCACAGCGTCCAGCCGCACCTGCCACTCGCCCGTACCGGCAAAGCGTTGCAGGGGCGTCCAACAACCGCGCTCCAGCACCCGTTTCAGCGCTGGCACTCCATCCTTCACGATAATCGCGCCCGCGCCGGGTACGGTGCGCAGCAGGTGGTGAAACTGGGTGATGATCGCCTCCATATCCGGAAATATATCGGCATGATCGTATTCCAGATTGTTGAGTATCAGCGACCGCGGGTGATAGTGCACGAACTTGGAACGTTTATCGAAAAAGGCGGTGTCATACTCATCCGCCTCGATCACAAAAAAAGGGCTGTCCGTCAGCCGCGCCGATACACCGAAATTGCGCGCCTCCCCACCGATGAGAAACCCTGGATCGAGTCCTGCCTCCTGCAATATCCAGGTCAGGATGGAGGTCGTCGTGGTCTTGCCGTGGGTACCCGCCACGGCCAATACCCAGCGGCTTTGCAGTATCTCCCGGGACAGCCAGGCGGGACCGGAATCATAGGGCATCTGCCGGTCCAGAACCGCCTCCACACAGGGGTTGCCCCGCGACAGGGCGTTACCGATGAGTACCAGGTCGGGGACAGGATTCAGTTGAGCGGGATCATAGCCTTCATGGACCGTAACCCCTTCGCGGGCCAGCAGATCACTCATGGGAGGATAGGTGTGTGCATCCGAACCCGTTACCTGATGCCCCGCCGCCCGCGCCAGCAGCGCGATGCCTCCCATGAAAGTCCCGCAGACGCCGAGGACGTGGATATGCATGGTAGGCGGACCTAGTGCATGGTACTGCGCGCCGGTGCGCCGAGGCGTTGATCCAGCGCCTGATTGGCGAGTTCATAGAGCGCGTTGAATTTTTCCAGAAGCTCCTGATAACGGGCCATCATCTCCGCCTCTTCCGCCAGCACCGGATGATCGTCCAGGGAGCGCGTCAGCATATCCCGGGCCATACCCAGACGTTCCACCACCTCAAAATAGGCCCAGCCGTCCGGCGGCTGGGCGCTGGCCGCCGCAATCTCCTGCTGGTAGTACCAGACCAGAGCCGCCCGCGTCACCGCCTGCGCCGCCGTCATCTCCTCCGCCTCGGTCAACTGCCATTCATGGCTGACCGGCTCCTGCCAATCCAGATAGGTGTGCCAGCGCTGGCCGTTCTCATCCACCACGAATTCGAAGCGTACCCCCACCCCCTGATCGCCCAGCCGGGCAATCAGCCGCTCCGCCTCGTCCCAGTCTTCCGCATAGTCTGGCACTGCGCCACCGGGCACTGCGCCCATGACCAGGCGCTCCACTGCCTCGACAAATTCCTCGTCAAGGGGGGCGGTACGCGCATATTCCAAGGCATCATTGCTACTCAAAAAAGAGGCCATCCACAGGGCTGCTGGCGCTGGCATACAGCTTGCGTGGCATGCGTCCCGCCAAAAAAGCCTTACGCCCCGCCTCCACTCCCTGCCGCATCGCCTCGGCCATGAGAATGGGGTCTTTGGCGGCGGCAATGGCGGTGTTCAACAAAACGCCATCACAACCCAGCTCCAGCGCCACCGCCACGTCAGACGCCGTGCCCACGCCCGCATCCACGAGAATCGGTACCGTCGCCTGCTCCAGAATGATGCGCAGATTGTAAGGATTACGAATACCCAGACCGGAGCCGATGGGTGCCGCCAGCGGCATCACCGCTACACAGCCCATCTCCGCAAAGGTCTTGCAGGCCACCGGATCATCCACACTGTAGACCATCACCTCGAAGCCCTCGGCGATGAGGGTTTTGGCCGCATCGTAGGTCTGTCGCATATCTGGATATAGAGTCTGAGGGTCACCGATGACTTCCAGCTTGACCAGTTTCCAGTCACCCAGCTCCCGAGCCAGACGGCAGGTGCGCACCGCATCCTCCGCCGTGTAGCATCCCGCCGTGTTCGGCAGGATGGTAAAGCGGTCCGCCGGGAGAAACTCCAACAGATTAGGTGCGTCTTTACTCTGCCCCAGATTCATCCGGCGCAGCGCCACGGTGACGATCTCCGCGCCAGCCGCATCGATGGCCGCCCGCGTCTCAGCAAAATCCTTATATTTTCCCGTACCCACCAGCAGACGGGACTGGTACTCCCGCCCTGCAATCACCAAAGGATCTTTACGCATTGTGTTTGTCTTTCGCCTCAAAAAGGGGTTAG
>JAKAFG010000245.1 GCA_021818125.1 Pseudomonadota bacterium
CGCCAGAGAGTATGTATTGAGTTATGGGGGAAGTCTTGAATTGTTGGATAAAGAAACGCCAGGGGCCTGCTTCCAGTTGCGCCTGCCGATCACAAATCATACTGCTGCCCACGCTCGCCATGTTGACCCTGGCGGGTTGCGCGACCACGCCGTTGCCTCTACTACCTCCAAATACAGTGATTCTTAAGTCGGGTGAACAGGTTATACAGACCAGCAAGTTGGCGGCCTTGCAGGCGCGTATTGGCATGTTGGAAAAAGTCACCCCGGTCACCGCAAGTTGTGTTTCCGAAAAAGCGGAAGCCGCCAGCCTGACTAAGCAGCTTGCTGATGCTCGGGCTGGTGATCCCGGCTACCAAAAACTGGAGGCGAGGGTCAATGACCTGCAGAACCGCCTCCTGCAATCTCAGCAACGCGAGATGGATTTGCGCAAGAAACTCAATGAGCTGGTACAGATCGAGAAAAACGCGCGCTTACCCCAGGGGCACTAAACCGAAATGGAAAAGGGCAGAATTTTACTGGTAGATGATGACGCTGATCTCCTGCGTCTGTTATCCCTGCGCATGAAGACGGCCGGTTATGCCGTCAGTACCGCGGCCAGTGGTAACGAGGCGCTGTCGGTACTGGCGATGGAACATCCGTCTTTGGTCATCACCGATCTCAAGATGGACGAGATGGACGGTATGGCGCTGCTGGACGCCATTCGCCGCGACTATCCGACTTTGCCCGTCATCATCCTCACCGCCCACGGTTCCATCCCCGATGCCTTGCTGGCGGCGGATCAGGGTGTCTTTGCCTTCCTCACCAAGCCGTTTGATGGCAAAGATCTGATGGCGCAGGTGGAGCGCGCCTTCAACCTGACAGCGGCGATTCTGCCGGGTTCGGGCAAGAAGGGCAGGGATTCCAGTTGGGACCGTATCCTGACCCGCAGTCCCAAAATGCAGACGGTACTGGACCAGGCGCGTCTAGTGGCTGCTTCTGATGCCAGTGTCTTCATTCATGGTGCCAGTGGTACCGGTAAGGAACTGCTGGCCCAGGCCATCCATCAGGCGAGCCCACGCCGCAATCACGCCTTTATTGCGCTTAACTGCGCGGCCTTTCCCGAGCAACTCCTGGAGTCGGAACTCTTCGGGCACAAAAAAGGCGCCTTCACCGGGGCGGCCAATAGTCATCAGGGGTTGTTTCAGGCCGCTGAGGGAGGCACGTTGTTTCTGGATGAAATTGGCGATATGCCCCTCTCCTTACAGGTCAAACTGTTGCGTGCCTTGCAGGAGCGGGTGATCCGCCCTGTCGGCTCCACCGAGAGCATCGCCGTGGATGTGCGGATCATCTCCGCTAGTCACCGGGATTTGGAGCAGGAGATGGCTGCCCGGCGCTTCCGGGATGATCTCTACTATCGCCTTTGCGTGGTGACTCTGGAGCTGCCTGCCCTGGCTGAGCGTCCCGAGGATATCCCTCTGCTGGCCGAGTTTTTTTTACGCGATACGGCGGCCAAGAATCGCAAGGATGTCCGCGGTATCGCGCCGGAGGCCATGGAATTGCTGGTGGGAGCGCCCTGGCCGGGTAACGTCCGGCAACTGGCCAACGTCATTGAACAGGCGGTGGTGCTGTCTACCACCCCGCGAATCGGTGCACCCCTCATCCGTCACGCCCTGCGCGACAGAGAGGGTGAAGTCATGCCCCTGGCCGATGCCAAAGGCCGTTTCGAGATGAATTATCTGATCCAGATTATGCGCATGACCCGGGGCAACGTGAGTCAGGCGGCACAACTGGCGCAGCGCAACCGGACGGAGTTTTATCGCCTGCTGCGTCGTTACCACCTGGACCCCGCTGCCTTCAAAGAAACGGGCAGCGATGAAGACGAAGCGGAAGTATAATGAATCGCACGATGCGCTGAAGAATGAGCGATCAGCTTTTGGGCCATAGCCATCGGAAAAATTGCTGGTTCAGGGCATGGTCGGGGCCATCAGGATGCACAGATCTTCAAGTTCTATAGTTAAGAAGAACGCGCATCACCTTTTGGAGGCTCCTCATGAATATAGAATCCATCACCCTGGTGCGGCATGGCACGACGGAGTGGACAGATCGCGGCAAACATACCTCGGTGACCGATGTGGCGTTGACAGCGGAGGGGCGCGCAGACGCGCAAGCGCTCTGGAAATCCTTTGTGGAACAGGGGCGTTTTGATGGTATTTACTCCAGCCCTATGCTGCGCGCCCATCATACCGCCATTCTTGCGGGTTTCAGCGATCCGGAGTTGCATCGTGGGCTCTGTGAGTGGCGCTATGGTCGTTACGAGGGCATGACGACGGCCGAAATTCGCCAGAAAGATCCGGAATGGAGCGTCTTCCGTTGTGGTGGCCCTGAGGGTGAGAGCCCGGAAGCCGTCAGTGGTCGTTGCGACGAACTGCTCAAGGAATGGGATGCGAAGGGCCACCGTCACGTGCTGTGTTTTGCCCATGGCCACATTCTGCGGGCGCTGGCTACCCGTTGGCTGGGGCTGGATCTGCGTTTTGGTGATCATCTGCACCTGGATCCGGGCAGCATTTCCTGCCTGGGTTGGGAGCATGAAGTCCCCGCCCTGCGTCTGTGGAATTACTGTCCGCAGCGCCCGGTTGTCGGACCGCGCGCTGCCTGACTCTGAAGTGGCTGTTCAGGGCAGCAGAAAGGCTGGGGCGACCTGTGCGGCCTGCTGCATTGCTGCGTGGTAGTAATGAGTGCCGGTAAAGGCCCGGGCATCATCAGCACGGAAAGCATCCATGGCCAGGCCCTTGCGTCCCAGTGTCCCGCTCCACCAGCCGGAGGGATAGCAGAACTGCGGGAAGTACACGCTGTTTACTGCGTCAAAGCCCGCTTCCGTCATGCGCTGCTGGCACTGACGGATCAGGTCGGCATGTAACAGGGGAGATTCAGACTGGGCCACCAGCACGCCCTGATCGGCCAGTGCATGGTGACAAGCCGCGTAAAAGTCCGTGGCGAAAAGCCCTGCCGCCGGTCCGACCGGGTCGGTGGAGTCGACAATGATCACATCATAGCGTCCCGCCTCCGCCTCTTTGACCCAGGCGATACCATCCGTAAAGTGAAAATGGGCGCGGGGGTCATTATTTTTCTCACAGAGTTCCGGGAAGAAACGCTCGGCGACGCGGGTGACCCGCTCATCCAGCTCAACCTGCACGGCTTCTTCCACTTCCCGATGGCGCAGCACCTCGCGCAGGGTGCTGTAGTCACCCCCGTCGAT
>JAKAFG010000246.1 GCA_021818125.1 Pseudomonadota bacterium
TATGCTTTTGCGCACATAACTTACGGCAATTCTAAAATATTGTACAATCGTGTTTTTGCATCACGAAAAATAAGGCATGCTTATTTCTTGACGAGGGGCTGAGGAAGCCTCAGCAGCAGACTCGGCATATTTGCCCGAGGACAATTTGTCCCGCTTGCTTGCGTCGTTGCGATAGTCAAAAAATCGGATCAACGCTTATGATACCCCTGGAATCCCTACAGACGCCTTCCATTGCTGCATTTTACTGATCAGTGGTGATTCCGCGCATTGCTGTGAGGTGAGGGCGCCGCAAGCACTGGCCCATTCCCCGGTTACTCCAAAAAACCTTGCCGCAGACTGCATCTGCTGAGCCTGGGCGCCCGTTGCCTGGGTACTAAGAGATTGATAGCGCGCCGCCCGCTTCTGCGCCCAGATGGAGACGCCCTGCCAGCACGCCGCCTGTGCCGCAGACGACATCGCCGCACACTGGGCACTGTCCTGACGCGCTTTGGTCATATCCGCCTGCCACTCGCCGGAAAAGGATGTTTTAGCGCGGTTCAGAGCCTGCGCAACAGAAGGCACTGCCGGAATGCCGGGTACGGACGGCGTAGTCGGTGCCGCGGCAAGAGGCGCCAGCGGCAAGGGCGTGGACGAGAAGGCCACTGGCGGAGGGACTACGGGTGGTGCCGCCTGCGGTAAAGCAGCAGGCGCGCGGCGTACCGACGGCAATGGTCTGGTCGGGGCAGGCGGCAGAGGGGATGGGGCAAGTGCCGGGTAGTTACTCGCCATGTCTTGCGGTGGTGCCATGCCGTTCGTCGTGGTCGTCGCACATCCTGTCAACACCAACATGCCGCCCGCCGCCAGCACAGACCATTGCATCCAACCCATAAGGCACTCCTTCCGCGAATTATAAAAAACAATGGTCAAACCTATTATTAAAACACGACTATTCAATAAGGTATCTCTACCAACGCATTCCGAGAATGCTCGCGTCAAACGACCGCACCATCGTGCCACACAACGATGGTGCGTTGACCACTTCCCTTCCGGCCCCTAGAATAGACGATATCTACGTGGGAGGGGACCCCCTCCCTTTTTTTGCATCCTCTTGTTGGCGAGGTGGGGCGTGCAGGCGGTCCTGGCATTAGCAGACGGCAGCATCTATCGCGGTAAAGGCTTCGGTGCCACCGGATTGGCAGTGGGTGAAATCTGTTTCAACACCGCCATGAGTGGTTACCAGGAGATTCTTTCTGATCCTTCTTACCGAGGGCAGATTGTCACGCTCACCTATCCACATATTGGCAATACGGGTGTCAATCTGGAGGATATGGAAGGTGCCCGGATATTCTGTTCTGCCCTGGTCGTACGCAACCGGCCGCGCACGCCCAGCAGTTGGCGCAGCACGCAAGGCTTATCCGACTTTTTAAAAACCCATCAGATTCCGGGCATCGCCGAAATAGATACCCGTGCCCTGACCCGCAGACTACGGGATAGCGGCGCGCAGAATGCCGCCGTCCTCGTCGGAGAAGTGGTCAGCGATGACGACGCCCTGGCTGCGGCGCGTGCGTTCCCTGGTCTCCTCGGTCGTGATCTGGTGCAGGATGTGAGCTGCCGGGAGACATACGCCTGGAATCTCGCCAGCGGCGCTCCCGATCAGGGCTATCACGCACAGCCCACCACCCGGACGCAGCGCCATGTGGTGGTTTACGACTTTGGCACTAAACAGAATATCCTGCGACTGCTGGCTGATCGTGCCTGCCGGGTTACGGTCGTGCCAGCCCGCACTGCGGCTGCCGAGGTGATTGCCCTGCTCCCGGACGGTGTGCTCTTCTCCAACGGCCCCGGCGATCCTGCAGCCCTTGACTATGCCAGAGAAGCCATGCGTCAGATCATCGCTACAGGCATTCCCACCTTCGGACTCTGCCTGGGGCATCAGCTACTGGGGCTGGCCCTGGGTGCCAAAACCATCAAGATGAAGTTCGGGCACCACGGAGCCAACCATCCGGTCAAAGACCTGCGCAGTGGCCGGGTGCTGATCACCAGCCAGAATCATGGTTTTGCGGTGGATGCGGATACCCTGCCGGATTGCCTGATTGCGACGCACACCTCTCTATTTGACGGTAGTTTGCAGGGTATGGCACATCAAGACCTGCCCGTTTTTTCCTTTCAGGGACACCCCGAGGCCGGCCCCGGCCCCCATGACGCCAGTGTGATTTTTGACGACTTTGTTCACGCCATGAACCAGCACGGAGGCCGTCACCATGCCTAAGTATCAGGATATCAAAAGCGTCCTCCTCATCGGCGCTGGCCCCATCATTATCGGCCAGGCCTGCGAATTCGATTACTCCGGCGTCCAGGCCTGCAAGGCGCTGCGGGAAGAGGGTTGCCGTGTCATTCTGGTCAACTCCAACCCGGCTACCATCATGACCGATGCGCAGACGGCGGACGCCACCTACATCGAACCCGTCGAGTGGCAAACGGTCGCACGCATCATCGCCATGGAACGCCCAGACGCCATCCTCCCCACCATGGGTGGTCAGACCGCGCTGAACTGTGCCCTGGACCTGCACCGGGAGGGAATACTGGAGCAGTATGGTGTCAAACTGATCGGTGCATCCGTGGAGGCCATCCGTGAAGCCGAAGATCGCGGCCTGTTCAAAAAGGCTATGGAAGAGATCGGCCTGGAAGTAGCACGCTCCGCCTTCGGTCATGACATGGAAGGCGCACGCCAGATCGCGGAAGACATCGGCTTCCCGGTTATCATCCGCCCCTCCTTCACGCTGGGCGGCACCGGCGGCGGCATTGCCTATAACCGCGAGGAGTTTGAGGACATCGCCGCACGCGGCCTGGAGGCCAGCCCCACCCACGAAATCCTCATCGAAGAATCCATCATCGGCTGGAAAGAGTTCGAGATGGAGGTAGTCCGCGACCGGGCGGATAACTGCATCATTGTCTGTTCTATCGAGAATCTTGATCCCATGGGTATTCACACCGGGGACTCCATCACCGTGGCCCCCGCCCAGACCCTTACCGACCGCGAATACCAGCGCATGCGCGATGCCTCCATTGCGGTGTTGCGCCGCATCGGGGTAGATACTGGTGGTTCCAATGTGCAGTTTGCTGTCAACCCCGAAGATGGGCGGTTAATCGTCATTGAGATGAACCCGCGGGTATCGCGCTCCTCGGCGCTGGCCTCCAAGGCCACCGGGTTTCCCATT
>JAKAFG010000247.1 GCA_021818125.1 Pseudomonadota bacterium
GGTGGTAGTGAACTTTGCAGCGCGTTTACTGCTGTGGATGGCGAGGGTACGCTGATGGCCAGCAAGGCAGTTGAAAGCAGCATTACCACCATATCCCGCGCGAAGGGCTTCAAGGTATCTTTATACCGGCGCGCGATGTCCGCATTCGCCTGGTTGTTCGTGGTGTTTTCGTTTGTTTTTCTTGCGACAATGTTTATTTCCATTGTTGGGGATGTGGTCGTTCACGCATGGCCGGCGTTGACGCCAAAATTATTCACGGACATTACCAATGGTATCGGTGGTGGTCTCAAGAATGCTATCGAAGGCTCCGTTGTCATGTCCGTCGGGGCGTTGCTTCTGGCGGCGCCGATCGGCATTTCTGCCGGAATATACCTGAGCGAGCATGGGCAGGGCGGAGCCGGAAAAATGCTGCGTTTTCTTTCGGATGTGCTGGTCGGCATCCCGTCCATCGTGCTGGGCTATGTCGGCTATATCACCATGGTCATTTATCTGGGTTGGCAGTTCTCAGTAGCGGCGGGAATCATCACCCTGACAGTGATGTTGCTGCCCTACATCGCCCGCTCCACCGAACTGGCGATGGCCAATATTCCGCTGGCGGTACGTGAGGCTGGTTACGGCCTGGGTGCGGGCGAAGGGCGCGTAGCGCTGCAGATCCTCCTGCCAGGCGCGGCACCGGCGATCATGACGGGGCTTTTCTATGCCGTCGCGCTGTCCATGGGAGAAACGGCGCCGCTCCTGTATACGGCGGGTTGGTCCAACTACATGTGGAATGGACACTTTACCAAAGAACCCATCGGCTACCTGACCTACGTCATATGGACGTTTATCAACGAACCTTTTGCTGAATCTCATATGCTCGCATTTGCGGCGGCTTTTCTGATTACCGGGGGCGTGCTGATCCTGATCCTGACCGGTCGCTGGTTGCTGATACGCGGACAACGTCGCATGGGCGTTTATCAGGGATAAGGAGGTTGGCGTGCTGACTGCTTACCGGTCGCGACCGGGGAAGATCCCGTTGACTTGCTGATCCTCTGCGCCCGCCAGCACCTCTTTGGAGCGGGCCAGGAACTCGGCAGCGCGGCCCCGGTCGCTATTGTCGGTGGTTTGCCAGATAGGGAAGAGGGTGTTTTCTTCGCGGTTTTCATGTTTGGCCAGGGATCCGGACAGCACTGCGCAAATAGCGGGCAACATACCATAATCCTTTTCCATCAACGTCTCTTCCACCAGTTTGGACTGGATGATGATGCTGTCGTGTTCAAGGAGCATGTCCGCAAGTGGGCCTTTTATCTCTCCGCCACCCAATGTCGGACCGAGGATATTGTTCTCCAGATGGACGTGGCGGCGGAGACCGATCCAGTAATCGCTGAAGAGGGTTTCTGCATCCGTGATCCGATCTTGGTTGGCGGCAGCCAGAATGTCAGCAAACTGGCGGTCCAGGCGGTAGTGATCCCAGGTCAGTAGGTCTACCACATCCTTGGCTTCCGCTTCGGCGCGGGGTCGTATGTCTATCTGCCAGAGCTTGCCATCCGTTTCAAAACGCCAGGAGATGGCGTCGCGCAACTGAAAAGCCACTGCCCGCATCATGGCACTGGGATCCGTGTCCGCCAATACCTGTACCTGCTGCCCTATTGCCAGGCGGGTCGTGGCGGCGTAAATCAGCGGTTGCGCCACCGCGTAAGGCATGCCACATACGTCGATCATGTTCTGGGCCGAGACTGTGGGTGCGGGCGATATTGCTGGTTGAATTGACATGGTGTGAAGTCCTTGATAGTAAGTTCGGCGGTGCCTGGGACGGCAACAGGCCCTAACTTATGGTGCGTCTGCAGGGAAAGGCACGCCAGACCGTCATGATGAAGCCTGGAGACCAGGATTGCAACACGGGTAAGCGCGTCCGTCACCGGACTGCGTTCCCTGAGCGTGAGGAGTGCGGTATATGGCCTCATATGATAGATTACAGCTTAGCAGTTGGCACGTGCCGGGATCCGTAAGGTTGTGTTGGGGCTTCATTCGTACGTTTCTGATTGCGGATATTTCTGTCCGTATCGTGCCGCTGATGCCTTCGGCCTTTCGGGATCGGGGCCGAGTATGATATTTGAGCGCCAGAAAGGCGCTAAATCAAACTTATTTCGCTTATCTTACCTGAAATTAGGCAGAAACTAATGTTTAAAAAGTCACTGGTGATCATGGCTCGTGCATTATTGGCAGCGTGGTTGGTATCGTCTATTTCGGCTTGTGCAAAAAAAACACCTGCGTCGTCCACATCCACAGAAAGCGCGGCGACCGCTACTGCAACGTCCAGCATGGCCGCCGTACCCGCTAAAATGACTCCGAGCGATCTCTGGAAACTGATGGGGAAAAAACTTACCTATATCCAGGAGGGCCACCATGGACCTGTCGTTTACGATTTTACGGATACAAATTGCCCATTTTGTCATCTTATATATGTGGTCGAAGCCCGTCTCATTCGAGAAGGAAAATTGACGGTCCGCTATGTTCCTGTCGCTATAATAAAGCCCAGCAGCATGCCGGAGGCTGCTGCCATATTGCAGGCTGATAACCCTGTAGCGGCCTTGCAAAAGGCCGAAGACGCCATTGATAAGGGCATGAAGACAGGCAAGCCAGCCAAGCTCGCACGTGCTACGGACGCAATCGGCAAGGCGTCACCAAAAACCATCGAGGCGATCAAAAAGATAGAAGCAAACAATGTGTTCTTGCAGGAAGTGGATATCGACGAGCTCCCGGATATTATCTATCTGCCCAAGAAAGGCAAGCTTGGGCTGATAACGGGATTGATAAGCGAGAAGAAGCTCACGGAACTGCTACCGCAAATGCAATGACCTGAACAAAAATGCTGCCATCAGGCTGCCGTCTCCAGATCAAACGCAGTGGGCCCGTGCGTATCGACGTCCGTATGGTGGACTTTGGAATTTGGCGGAATTTCTTACGCCATTTTAACCAGAGTTGATATAACCTCACGATGCAATCACTCAGCACAGTATGGTGGGTCCTTCCTGGTTTGTTCCTTGCCGGTATAGGTGCCGGGTTCGTCAATGTTCTGGCGGGTGCGGGGTCCATGCTGACCCTGCCTGCGCTCATTTTCGTGGGCCTTGATCCAATCGCCGCAAACGGCACCAACCGCATCGGCATCCTTTTGGAAAACCTCACCGCATCGCGCACCTTTTACCACCATAACCTGG